>CAZEFN010000044.1:0-4469 GCA_964511585.1 Candidatus Woesearchaeota archaeon | reverse complement strand
ATTCTGTATTTGTAAAATCAGGAGAAAAAGTTATGATTTCAGGAAGAGAAGAATCAATTCCATTTCTCGTCGAACTTTACAAGGAAATAATTTTGCAAAAAGCACATCCAATTGTTCGTTTTAATCTTCCGAATGTTTCTGATTTTTTTTACAAGTACGCAATAAAAGAACAAATTGAAAAATTTCCAGAAGAGTTTATGGATGTCGTGAAAAAAGTAGATAAATATATAGGAATATCTTCTGATTCAAACACTCGGGAATTAACAAATTGCGACCCGAAAAAAATAACAGCAAGAGGAAAGGTCACGCATTCGATTTCAGATTATATTTGCAATGAAAAACCAAAAATTCACAGATGCACAATTGCATATCCCTGCCAGGCACTTGCACAAGAAGCAGAAATGTCCTTAACAGAATATGAAAATTTTGTTTACAATGCATGTTTGCAGGATTGGAAAAAATTAGGAAAACAATTTGAAAAAATAAAAGAAATTTTTGAAAAAGGAAAGCAAGTTCATTTGCTCGGTGAAGGAGTTGATTTGAAATTTTCAATTTCAGGCAAAAATGCCGTCGCTGACAAGGGAGAGGAAAACATGCCCGGCGGAGAAGTTTTCATGGCGCCTGTTCGCGAGAGTTTGAATGGCTGGATAAAATTTGATTATCCTGCAATCCGCGACGGAAAAGAAGTTACTGATATTGAACTCAAATTTGAAAATGGAAAAGTAATTGAAGCGTACGCAACAAAAAACGAGGATTTTTTAAAAGAAATGCTTGCAACAGACGAGAACGCATCTTATGTCGGAGAATTTGGAATTGGTTGCAATCCAAAAATAAACAAATTCACAAAGAACTTATTATTTGACGAAAAAATAGGCGGAACAATTCACCTCGCACTTGGAATGGCTTACAAAGAAAACAACGGAGGAAACGACTCAGCAATTCACTGGGATATTGTCAAAGAGATGAAAAAAGCAAAAATAATCCTCGACGGAAAAGTCGTGCAGGAAAACGGAAAGTGGAAAATTAAGGGTGTGAAAATTTGAATTATATAATCTATAAAAGAGAATTTAAAAATTAGATTTCATTATAAAGTTAATGAAGACAAAAATTCTTGCTATTTATAAAAATGAGAGTGAGATAAAAAAGATTGTTGATAAAATCAGAGATTATTCTTTTGATAATTTTATTCGGCATTCTCATTTTGAGTTTTCTCTTATGGAAAAAGCAACAGATTAGGATTTGTTAAGAGAAACTTTTCCAAAATTTGAATTAATTAAGACAATAGAATTGAGGGAAAATGAAAGAGGAGAAAAACATTATGGAATTAATTATGAACTCAGCGACGGAACTTTTGTAGTTCTTGTTTTGGCTTTGGGCAAAATTCCTCTGATGATTTTAAATGGTTATCACAAAAATATGAATTACAAAAGATTTGAAAAAAGTTTAAGAAAATATTATCAGGATAAATTTATCTGATTTGGTTTGCTGTTAAATTCATTATTGGGAGTGAAATTTTTCCGACTTGATTTTGAAATGTGAAAATTAATGCAATCATTAAACAATCATCTTTTTTTGCAACGAGCAGATTTATATTTTTTATTTCCTGTAATAATTCAGGGTTTAGATTATAATCAGACAGAACATCTGATGAATTTAAAATTTGAACTCCGACAATTTTTCCCCTGCCTGTAAGATTAAAAATAAAATTTCCGAGAGAAAATCTTTGTTTTACATTTTCGTTTTCTTCTCTGCAGGAAATTATTAAACTATCATCTAAATCACTATAAGAAAATTTGCATTCTTTTGGAGTCATAGGAAACAGAAGGGAAGGCGATATTTAAGGTTTTTGGAAAACGATACCACACAGTCTTGCAACATCCGAAAAATTTAAATAACCCCTTTTCTAAATTAAATCAGTAATTCTCAAGAATTATTTTCTGAAAAAATAAAATGGATCAAGAATTAAAAGATTCAATTTTGAAAACAGGGACAACAATACTCGGAATTGTCTGCAAAGACGGAGTTGTAATGGCTGCTGACAGGCAGGCAACAGGCGGGCATTCTATTGTATTGGATAAAAGAGCAGAAAAAGTTTTGCAAATTAATGATTATTTAGTAATTTCTGGATGCGGGGTATCATCTGATATTCATAGAGTTCCGAAACTTCTTGTCGCAGAATTAAAATTAAAAGAACTTCGCTCAAAGTGCCGCCCGTCTGTAAAACACGCTGCTTCACTTTTGGCAAATATAAATTATTCAGGAATAAGACAGCCGTCAATGATTCCTCAGCAAGCAGGATTTTTACTTGCAGGGTTTAATGAAGATGAAACAACTGCTTTGTTTAATATTATGCCCGACGGAGCCATCATGGAAATTAAAGATTATGATGCAAGTGTTGGCTCTGGAATGCCGTATGTTCTCGGACTTCTTGAAAGACAATACAAAAAAAACCCGACAATTCAGGAAGGAATTGAACTCGCGAAAGAAGCACTAAAATCCTCCACACAAAGAGACATTGGTTCTGGTTATGGAATTGATATTTTTACAATAACAAAAGATGGAATTAAAAAAGTGGTGGAGCAGACAATCAAACCTTCTTATGAAGACGACAAATAATTCTATTATAAAATGGACATCTTGAAAACAGTTACAGAAAAAATACAAGACAAAATCACAGAAGCGAACTTTGAAGGAGCAAATATCGTTCTTTATACAGACAATGAAAAATTTTTCAGAGAAGGCGAAAGAACAATAAAAGAAATAGTTAATGAAGTAAAAAAAAGAATTGAGCTCCGCGCAGACACAAAAATTCTTCCAGATAAAGAAGTAGTTGAAAAAAAGATAAAAGAATTTATTCCAAGCGCCGCAGAGATTACAAATGTCATTTTTGATTCTCAAAGAAGCATAGTCATAATCGAAGCAAAAAAACCTGGTTTAGTTATTGGAAAACAGGGTTCAATTTTAGATGAAATAAAAAAAGAAATTTTATGGACCCCCCAAGTCCAGCGTTCACCTGCAATAAAGTCGCAAATAACAGAAAACATTCGTGAAGTTCTTTATGCAAATAATAATTACAGACGGAAATTTCTTAATGAAGTCGGGCAGAAAATTTACAAAGAATGGAATCCTGAAAAATCAGATATATGGATTCGTCTTGGATTTCTCGGAGGTGCAAGACAGGTAGGAAGAAGTTGCTTGTTATTGCAAACACCAAATTCAAAAATTCTTCTTGATTGTGGTGTTGATGTTGCTTCACAAGGGCAGGAAAGATTTCCAATTTTTAATGTCCCTGAATTTGACATTTCTCAAATTGATGCAATCATAATAAGTCACGCACATTTGGACCATGTTGGTCTGCTGCCTTATCTTTACAAAATGGGTTACAAAGGTCCATGCTATATGACTTTACCGACGAGAGATATTTCTTCCTTGCTATCTCTTGATTTTATCGGCGTTGCATATAAACAAGCAGCGACACCATTATTTGATTCAAAAGATATTAAAGAAATGGTAAAACACAGCATATGCATAAATTACAATGAAGTTACAGACATTGCTCCTGATATTCGCCTGACATTTTATAATTCAGGACATGTTCTTGGGGGTTCCTTAATTCATCTAAATATTGGAAACGGCGCACACAATCTTTTATACATGGGCGATTACAAATATGCAAGAACAAGATTGCTCGACCCTGCTGTGTGCAATTTCCCTCGTGTAGAAACAGTTATAACAGAATCAACTTATGGTTCAAAGTCAGACGTGCTTCCCCCACGACGTGAAACAGAAGAGCAGTTCATTAAAATGGTAAAAGAAACAATAAGTAATGGTGGAAAAGTTTTACTTCCAGAATTAGGGCTTGGGCATGCACAGGAAACTTTGTTAAGAATGGAAGAAGCAATGCGAACCAGAGAACTCCCAAAAGTCCCGATTTATATCGACGGAATGATTTGGGACATTAATGCAATACATACTGCATATCCTGATTTTCTAAGCAACAAAATACGTTCACAAATTTTCGCAGATAAAAACCCCTTCTTGTCAAATGTCTTCTCACGCGTCGGTTCTGCACAAGAAAGAAAACAAGTTATTGAGGGGGGTTCTTGTATTGTTATTGCTACTTCTGGTATGTTACAGGGAGGAGCATCTGTGGAATATTTCAAAAATTTTGCAGATAATAAAAATAATTTGATGTTGCTAAGCTGTTATCAGGGCCCTGGTTCTTTAGGAAGACAATTACAGGAAGGTGCGAACAGAGTAATTGTCGAGGATGAAAACACAAAAAGAGAGATTGAAGTTAAAATGAAGGTCGTCTTGTTCAACGGGCTTTCTCCGCATGCAGGACGGAATGAAATAATGTCTTATTTTAATAATATTAACCCATGCCCGAAAAGAATAATCGTAAATCACGGCGAGGTTTCAAAATCACTTGACTTAGCTTCAGCACTTTACAAACTCAATCGCGTTGA
>CAZEFN010000043.1:0-3442 GCA_964511585.1 Candidatus Woesearchaeota archaeon | reverse complement strand
AAAACCAAAAGAAATTCTTTTTTACAAAAAGAACAAAATTCCAGTAAACTAACCCTTTAATTCTTCATTAACAATTCTTAAACATTCTTTTTGATTTTTCCATTTTAATTTTTTCATTGCTTCATTAAAATTTACCCATTTGTAATCCGAATGTTCTAAGTTATCCAATATAACTTTTTCTTTTTTTACTTTAACCGCGTAAAGCATATCATATGTTTGTCCAGTCAAATTTTTTCTGTCAGAATAATTTTTATCATATTTATATCTCCCTGATATTCTGAATCCTTTCATTTCTAAAATTTTAAGTCCGGTTTCTTCCTTCAACTCTCTTTTTGCAGTCATGCTTTTTGTTTCATAAAATTTTCTTCCGCCTTTAGGAAATTCCCATCCATTCCAGTGAAGTTTTCTTTTAAGAATTAAATATTTCAATTTATTTTTAATAATTGAATAAACTACAATAAAAATTCCTCGTCGGTATTTTTTCATTTTTTATCAACTTTATTTCTATGGTAATCACACAATCTATAAAGTTTTCCTGTTCTTGGATTTTTATTTCCTACTTTGGCTCCACATTGAATACACTTTCCCTCTCTTCTTCTTCTTTTATATAGTTGCATAACTCTTTGACTTCCAGAAAGATTATATCTGCTGATTTGAATTCTAAAATCTTTATACAAAAAATTTCCAATTGCTTCTTCATAATTTTTTCTCAATTTTTTAAACAAACGTCTTAATTCTAAAAAATTTATTTTTTTTGGTTCCATTTAATACTCATTAGTTTTAATTCATTTAAAAATTTATTCCTCAATTTTTACCCAATAACCCCAATTAAAGTTATAATAATAGCACTGATTAATTTTCCTTGCACAGGACTTATGGAAGTTATTTCATTAATATATTCTGTAATAACATCTCTCCAGGCCAATGCCATTAAAAAACCAAACGCCGCAACAATCGCAGTGTTCATAGATTTTTTTATTTCAAGATTAAATTTTTTTGTCTTTTCACGAGTGTATAAAATTTTTTCCCTGATTTTTTCTCGATGAGATTTTTTAATTTCTACCATTTCCTCAACGCCTCTTCCAATTCAACATGCTCTTTTGCATATTTATATATTGGAATTTTTTTTAAAACAGAATCAACTGCCTGACGCATTGCAGTTGCACCTGCTTGTGTTCCAAACGGATGTCCGTGAATTCCACCACCGGCCTGGATTACTACATCATCCCCCATGTTCTTCATAATATCTGGAACAATTTCAGGATAAACCCCCCCGGATGCAACGCTCAATACTGGTTTAACCCCATACCATTTTTGTTCTAAATTTTTTTTTGTCTTTTTTGTATATTGTGATTCAATCTCTTCTTCAATATGCAAGACTTCTTCTTTTGGACCAACCATTTTTCCCACAACTGCTCCAATATGCAATGTATCAACTCCAATCATTCTCGCTAATTGTGCAATAATTTCCATGCTCATTCCGTGATTTGCATTTCTATCAAACATTGCATGTCCTGCACGATGCGCATGAATCGGGAGTTTTGTGAAATCCCTTGCTGTCTGTAATGCACTCCATCCCAAAGTTAAAATATCTAACATGATATAATTCCCCCCATTATTCTCGACAAATTTAATCCGTTTTTGCATCATTTTTGTCTCTGCAGTACAATTAATCAAATACGCTTTTTTTTCACCTGTTTCTTTTTCTGCTTTTTCTCTTAACTTATTTGTCAGCAAAAATCTTTTTTTGAACTTGTTAAAATTTTGGCTTGTTAGATTCTCGTCGTCTTTGACGATATCACATCCTCCTTTCCATGCATCATAAGCAACTTGCGCATGCTCTCGTGAATTTAATCCGACTTTTGGTTTTACAATTGTTCCAACAAACGGACGACCCTTAACCTTGAATTTTCTTCTCAAACCTTCAATTCCATAACGAGGACCCTTGAAACTTTTCAACATTTTTTTTGGAATATTAATATCCTCCCACAACAACCCGTTCACAGATTTCATTCCATAGATATTCCCGCCAATAGAGGATAAAATTTCAGGAAGATTTCCCATTTCAAAAAGTTCAGCAGGATAAGCAATTCGCACGCGATTATTTTTTCTGTCAATATAGTAAACTTTTGGAGCAAGTTTGAGAATTCTCTTTTTCATTGTAGAAATTTCAGTCCATGTTCCGATTGAACTCTCTCCAGCAACAGCGTCGACAACTTCACGAAAATTCTTTTTTCGTGCAGGAGTTATTTTATACTGACAAATAACGTCTGTTTTTTTTGGGATTGCTTTTAAATTTATGAATGTCATTTTCCTCTTTTATAATTAAACAAATAATTTAGGAGTTATAAATTTTTATTTTTTGAATTAATCATTGCTAATAATAAAATAGTAAATAAAACGGCAAAAAATCCGATACTCCCAATTATTAATATATTTTTGTTTTGATTTAGGATATCTGTAATAAAAATTCCTAATAGCAAAAACATTCCAGAGATAAATCCTCCTAAAACTCCTGCTAGTAAATTGTTCTGAAAATTTTCATCTCTAAAAATTTTCCACATATCACGCCCTCCGAACCTCACTTCCTTCTCCAACATCCTCCACAACAAAACCTTTTTCTTTAATTTTTTTCCTTAAATTATCTGCCTGTGCCCACTCTTTTTTCCGTCGCAAATTTTCCCTTTCCTCAACTAATTTTTTCACATCCGCAGGAATTTTAATTTCTTCTTTTTTTAATAAATTCAAACTCAAAAGTTCATCTATTTTTTTAATCGTCTTGATTTTTCCCTTGGCTTTTTTATCTCTAACTAATCTCCACAAAACCTGCAATGCCTTTGAAGTGTTCAAATCATCATTAATCGCGTCTGTAAAATCTTTCAAATATTTCTTATTAATTTTTTTGTCATCCTTAATTTCAGAAATTTTTTTCTTTAATTTTTTATACGCTATCTGAGCAGATTTTATCATTTTAAAATCAAAATCAATTCTTTTCCGATAATGCGTTAGCAAGCACAAATATTTGTATTCCATTGCAGAATAACCCTTTTCTTCAAGAGTTTTCAAACGAATAATATCCCCAGAACTTTTTGACATTTTTCCCTCTTTTAAAACTAAATGATTACAATGTAGCCAATACTTTACCCACGGAGATTTTCCCGACGCTGATTCTGATTGTGCAATTTCATTTGTATGATGAACATTAATATGGTCAATTCCCCCGGTATGAATATCAAATTTTTCTCCTAAATATTTTGACGACATTGCAGAGCATTCAATATGCCATCCAGGAAAACCAATTCCCCACGGTGAATCCCACTCTTGCTGTCGCACACCTTCTTTCTCTGAAAATTTCCAAAGTGCAAAATCTGTTTTGTTTTTCTTTTCCCCTACGTCAATTCTTTTTCCTGCTTGTAATCCTTCAACATTCAGGCGTGCAAAT
>CAZEFN010000042.1:0-3670 GCA_964511585.1 Candidatus Woesearchaeota archaeon | reverse complement strand
TTTTCAACAAGGTCTGATTTGTTCAAAACAAGAATTATTTTTTTATTTTTTTCTTTAATTTGTTTTTCAATTTCAAAGTTGCGTGTTTTTTCAGGAAAGCGTGCGTCGAGAATTTCCAAAATAATATCTGATTCATTTATTATTTTTTCAAGCATTTCTGGATATTTTTCTTTTTGCTTGAGCATCTTCGGAGACATTGTTGCGCGTTTTGTTTTTTTTGAAGAAAATGAATATTTTGATTTCATATTTTAATTAAAGATAAAGAGTTTATGAATTTTTGGATTAATATTTTAAGAATAATTTAGATAAACGCCCCCACCGAGATTCGAACTCGGGTCACTGCCTTACTTCAAATCCAATCAGAATTGGAGTAATGAAAGATGCTTGTATCTTACTTTGAAAGGGCAGCATTCTTGGCCTCTGAACTATGGGGGCATATTTAATTTTGTAAATGAATGCTTTTAAATTTTTAGAATGATGCACTTTCTGAAAGGGTGAGCGATTTCGTGGTAGAAAGTATCGCCAGCACAATTCTTTCGTGCGAGGTCGGGAATAAGCATTCTTGGCCTCTGTACTAACGGGGCTAGAATTAATTATGGAAATTTGTTTTTAAAGATAACTAATTATTTTCTTCCTGGAATAATTATCCACGCGAGAATATAGCCAATCAGTCCTGCTCCCCATAAAAGAGTTCCAAGAATCCAAATTAATCTTATGAGTGTTGGGTCGGTGTTTAGATATTCTGCTATTTCCCGCACACGCCTGCGATTTTTTTGTCTGTTTTACTCCGATAAAGATTTCTTATTTTTTTGTCTTTTGCCATAATTAAATAAAAGATATTTCTTTATAAAATTTTTGATGAGCCTACGCGGATTTGAACCGCGGACCCCCAGCTTTCTTAGACGAATCTAAAAAGCAATAGTTCTAATGAACTACCGTCGTATAAGACTGGTGCTCTAACCAGGCTGAGCTATAGGCTCATTTAATCCTATTATAGGAATATATATAAGGTTTTTTGTTATTTTAATTTATGTTAATAGGACTTGTTGGAAAACCGTCGTGCGGGAAATCGACTTTTTTCAAAGCAGCGACACTGGCAAATGTTTTAATTGCGTCGTATCCTTTTGCGACAATAAAACCAAATTCAGGAATTGGTTATGTGCGAGTTGATTGTCTTTGCAAGGATTTTAAAGTTAAGTGCAATCCGCAAAAAGGTTATTGCGTCGACGGACAGAGATTTGTACCAGTGCAATTAATGGATGTTGCTGGTTTGGTCGAGGGTGCGAGTGAGGGAAAAGGAATGGGAAATCAATTTCTCGACGAATTGCGACAGGCAGATGCTTTTATACATATTGTTGATGCATCGGGGGAAACAGATGCAAAGGGTGAAGTGACAACAGGTTATAATCCAGTTAAGGATGTTTTGATGCTAGATAATGAACTTGATTTATGGTATACTGGAATTTTGAAAAAAGTTTGGAGGGGTTTTGCAAGAACAATTGAGGTTTCCAAAGAAGATTTTGCAAAAGCAGTTGTTAAACAATTTTCCGGCCTTAGAGTCACAGAGAATAATGTAAAAGATGTTGTTCGCGAGGGGAATTTTGATTCTGCTAAGGCATCTAAGTGGGAAGATGAAGAGTTGAAGAGATTTGCTTCTGCTTTAAGAAGAAAAACAAAGCCGATGATTATTGCTGCGAACAAGGTTGATTTACCGTCGGGAAAGGAAAATTATGAAAAACTTTTGAAAGAATTTTCTGATTATGTGATTGTTCCGTGTTCTGCTGATTCAGAACTTGCACTTCGCGAGGCAGATAAAGCGGGTTTGATTAAGTATATTCCTGGTGAAAAAAATTTTGAAGTCGTCGGCGATTTGAATGAAAAACAAAAACAAGCACTTGATAAAATTAAAAAAAACATTCTTGAAGTTTATGGTTCTACTGGTGTGCAGGAAGTTCTGAATAATGTTGTTTTTGAATTGTTGAAATATATCGCAGTTTTTCCAGCAGGCGCGACAAAGTTGGGAGACAGCAAAGGGAATATTTTACCTGACTGCTTTTTGGTTCCAGACGGTTCGACAGCCTTGGATTTTGCATATATTATTCATTCTGATTTAGGTGATAAATTCATTAAAGCAATTAATGCAAAAACAAAACAGGCAGTTGGAAAAGATTATAAAGTTAAACATCGCGACGGGCTGGAAGTTGTGACAAGATAATTTTAAAAACTCCTCCGCGTTTTTTCTGCGATGTCTAATAGGAAATTATGTATTAACTGCGACGGAAAATGTTGTAAATATGTTGCAACACAAATTGATAAACCAGAGACAAAAAGTGATTTTGAAAACATTAAATGGTATGTTTGTCACAAGAATGTAAATGTTTTTGTTGATAGCAAGGGTGATTGGTATATTGAGTTTCTGACGACGTGCGAATTTTTAGAGGAAAATAATAAATGTAAAATTTATGAAAAACGTCCGAAAATTTGTAGAAAATATTCTACTGATGAATGTTTATTTCATAACGATAATTATGAGGAAAAATATACCTTTATGACGATTGAAGATGTTGAAAAATATGTAAAAGAAGTTTTTGATAAAAATGAAAATAAAGATTAAGGTTCATGCAAATTCATCGCAGGAAAAAATAAATAAATTTTCCGAAGATAATTATGAAGTTTGGCTAAAAGAAAAAACGATTGATGGCAAAGCGAATATTAAGTTGATTAAAATTTTGTCAAAATATTTTGGGAAAGAAGTTAAGATAAAATCCGGTTTTACGTCGAGGAGAAAAGTTGTTGAGATAAATTAGTAATCATCACCACCGCCATGTCCATGACTAGGGCACAATATTTTATAATTTATTTTTTTTAGTTTTTCTAAGGATTTTTTCATTTCTTTTTTAGAACTTCTTGGCAAATCTGTTCTTCCTATTGTTCCTCGGTGAAACAAAGTATCTCCTGAAAATAAAACATCGTCGTAAAGAATACAGATGCTTCCGACTGTGTGACCAGGAGTTTTTATGATTTTAAATTCAGGAATTTTTAAGAAATGGATATCATTAAATTTGTCGACGGGAAAATCAAATTTGTTTGCATAGAATATTCCATCTGGAAAGAGCGAAACACCTCCAATATGGTCAGGGTGATTATGTGTTAAGATTACAATGTCAATTTCCTCGGGTGAGAGATTTAATTTTTTTAAATTTTCAACGAGTTCTTTTGCATTTTGCGTAGAACTAGTGTCAATAAGAATGTTTTTGTTTTTGAATTTAATTAAGTAAACATAAGAGCCGAATCTGGAAAATGAAAATCTCCAGATGTTTGGTTTTATTTTTTGTATCATAAAATATTATAAATCATGTTATTTTTTAATCCTTATGAAATATGAACCTGCTCAGGACATTCAAGAAATTGCTGAAGAGATTTCCTTAATGCTTCTTCCTCACGTGAAAATGGAAAGAGTAAAATGCTTTAGGAGTTATGGTTCATCGACGAAACGAATTATTGCCCGATGTCATGCTCTTGGAAAAGTTATGCAAAAAGCAATTGGAATCAAGGCATATTATGCTCTCGAATTTTTATCTGAGAAATTTGATAAACTGAGTGAAGAAGATAAAATTAAAACAATCATTCATGAGTTGATGCACATTCCCAATACATTCGTGGGAGGATT
>CAZEFN010000041.1:0-5005 GCA_964511585.1 Candidatus Woesearchaeota archaeon | reverse complement strand
TTTTATTTCTTTTTTCTTTTTTTTATTGGAAATAATATTTATTATTTTTTTGTTTTGAAGATATTCCAGTGCACGATTTACAGATATTTTATCCAGATTTGATTTTTTACAAATGTCATTTATATTTTCTTCTAGATAAGGAAGAATTTTTCTTTCGTTCGGGCTCAATGATTCGTTTAGTTTTTGGAAATCCATTTAGAATAAACTCTTTTTAGTTAAAAAATGTTTGCAGACTCTTTATCATTAATGTTGGCATTCCAAGAACAGAGCCGAGTGCTTTTAAATCATATAAATTCCTTTTATATTTTTTAGATACAAAAGCCATTTGCAATTTATTTTTATTGCAGAGTTTTATATTTTGTTGAACGCGCGCGAGGATTTGTGCTTTTGTTTTTTCTTTTGATTCTATTATCTCGTCGAGATTTATTCCTAATGTAATATTATTTTTTTTAGCAATTTTTGCAAGAATCTGATTAAACCCGGAATTCCTCTGTTTCTGAAAATCTTTTCTTCCTGCCTGATTAATCAAAAGAATATTAACTGGAATTTTTTCAATGATTTTTCTGTTTAATTCATCATCGTCGCTGGTGAAAACTATTTTTTTGTCTTTGTTCTCTAAAATTTGTTTTCGTGCTTTTTCAAAAGTTGGTTCTGAGATAATTATGGATTCCATTCAGCTCCCAATAATAGTCGTTCCCTTAAATTTTTTTCCATTAAGAAGATGATTCAAATTATTAAGACTGGTCCCGAGTATATACGTAGAAATTTTATTTTCTTTTATGATTTTTGATGCTTTTTGGTCAAGGACAAAATGCTGTCCTGGTTTGAATTTTATTTTGTTTGCAATTTTATCAAAATCTTCCCAAGTTATTTTTGGTATAAATTTTGCATTTTTGTTTTTTAGAGGATTCTTATTAAAAAGCCCGTCGACATTTGTTAAATTTATGAATTCTGTTTCAAAAAAATTTGCGAGTTTTGCAGAAGTACTGTCTGATGTTTCGTCCCCGGTATATCTCAAAGCCCCGCAAAAAATAATATCATAGATTCTCAGCATATTTTTTATTTCTTTCATGTCATGAGGAATTCCTTTGTTTGCATCATTTCCAAAAAAATAAGTCATAAATCTTGCATTTAATCTCGTTGATGCAATTCCCAAAAGCCCCTGATGAAATCTTTTTTTTGAAAGTTTTTCATTTTCTAAACCATTAATATATTCTCTGGCTGTACTTCCGCCTCCGCAGACAATTACAAATTTATTTTTATTCGTGTGTTTTAAAATTATTTTTTTGAATTCCCTCAAAAATTTCATATTAATATCTTTTGGAATTATCAAACTTCCTCCGAGAGAAATTACAATCACCTTTTTTTTCATTTTATAAGAGGTAATACTAATATTTAAATTCACTTAATAGTAAACAACTTATTATCCCTAACATCAAAAACATCCAACCGAACTCCAGCGTCGAGCCATCCGTGTGCATAATTTAGTGCAGCAAATGCATTGACAAAATCTTTTTTATTTTCAAAATATTTCGCATCTGATAAATAATTCCCAGCCATTTCAAAAATTTCTTTTGCTTGTTTTGCTTTATTTTTTTTAATGGATTTTTTTGTGATATCCAATGCTTTGCTTGTCAGTTTAAAATATTTTTTTAGTTTTTCAGCAGTTATTTTATCTTGCATTGTTATCTCTGTTTACTGGAAATCCCTGTTCTATTTGCTGAGGATATTTCATTTTTTCAATGATAAATTTTGGAGGAATAACTGTTGAAACAATTGCTGAAAGAACAAGGCGTCCGACAGCCACACGATAAATTCCGTCGTGAACAGGTATTTTTGATTTTTTTGAGAACTCTTCTATTATCTCTTTTATTTCATCTTCCCGAAGTATGATTGCTGTTGGTTTAACGCCTATCGCTCCTTTTACAATTATTTTTTCATCTGGTCCGTTACATTCAATTATTCTTATTGCTGGGTCTTTTATTAGGGGGATTATCTTTCCGAGTTCTATTAATGCTTCTTCAGGGATTGGCCTTATATATTGAAGATGTTCTGGAAGTCGCGGTTCTGGAATATTTAAATTTCCTCTTTGAATTGGTTTTCTTTTGAAAAGAGGTTTTATCTTCTTAAAAATCGGTTTTGTGGATTTTTTAAACTGTGATTTTTGAAATTCGCTTTTTTGTAATTGCCCTATAGGAGAAGTTTGAAATTGAATTTTTTTCAATGGTTGTTTCTGATTTGTTTTTATTGGATTATAAAACCGATTTTCTTGGGGGTTTTTTATGAATTGTACTGGAAATTTCGTTGATGTTTTTATTAAATTTTTTAAAATTTCTTCTGTAAAACTCAGTAAGAAATATTCATTGAATTCAGAAGATTTTTGGTTTAACATTCTAAATCTCTTGGGTTGTATTAAATGGGGCTTGTCTTGAAGAAATAGATCTTTGATATTGATTATTGCTTTCTCCAAAATTTTTTTGTATTGCTTGAACTTTTTGGGGTTGTTGTCGAGGAGCAGAAGATTGTTGCGAGGGATTTTCATGCAAAAGCGAAACACCTCTTGCAATTGTCCTATTTTGATCAACAAGATTATCTATTTTTTCTAGAATTCTCTTTTCATTTATCCCTATTTGTTGAGCACTACCTTTTTCAGCAAGAGTTTTTGCAGAGATTTCAAATAAATTTAATAAGCGGGATATTTGATTTGAAAGTCCGTCGAGTTTTATTGCAAGATTTGTCATAACTTTTTGCAATCCAACAAAATTTTCCACAAGTGTTTTTTCCAGATTAAGAGGAGAAGATATATTTTCTTTTGTTGTTTTTTTTAACGGCGTGGTTACTGATTTTTTATCTAATTTTTTTGCCACTTCTTTTTTTATAGGAATTATTTTTTTAATGTTTTCTGTTGGATTATTTTTTGTTGGGCTAGAAGGATTTTTTACTGGATTTATTTTTTTCACAACTTTTTTTGGCATAATTTAGTGAGTATTTATAGGTTTATAAATTTTGATTTTTTGGTTTTGTATAATCTTTTTATTTGAATTAATAAATATCAAGTTCGTTTTCTTTTTTTATTTCTTCTTCTGTTTTGAATTCTGGTTCTTCCTCATTAGATTTATTATTTTCCTGATTTTCTTTTTCTTTTATTCCATTTTTTTGCTCTGATGGTTCTTGTTCAGAAATTTTGGCTTTTTGATTTTTTTCTTCATTTTCCTTTTCTGTGAATGGAGGAATTATTTTTTCCTGAATTTTTTCCTCTTTAATTGCCTGTTTTTCAACTGGAACACCTTCAAGTTCAGCGACATAATCAGATATCTCTTTTGCCATATCTGCGTTCGTGCTTATTGAATCAATATTTTTCTCGACGAGGAATTTTACCATTTCTTTTCTGCTTCCTGCCTGCCCGCATATGCTTGTCTCAACATTGTTTCTTTTGCAAACCCTTATTACGAATTCAATTTGATAAAGTATTGCTGGATGCAATTCATTGTAAATATGCTGAACCTCTTCATTTCCCCTGTCAATTGCAAGCATATATTGTGTGAGGTCGTTTGTCCCGAAAGAGATAAAATCAATTTTTTCTTCACAAAGTTCTTTTATTATCTGAACTGCTGCCGGTGTTTCTATCATAACACCGATTTTAGCGTCGGCAAAATTTATTTCTTTTAATATTTTTTTTACTTGCTGGACTTCTTCTACTGAAATTACTTGTGGGAGCAACAGCCCTATTTTTTTACCCTTTTCTGCAACTTTTTTCAATGCACTTATTTCTGCTTTCAAAATTTCCGGATGTTTTAATCCAAATCTTATTCCATGCATTCCAAGCATTGGATTTGCTTCTTTTTTCTGTGGTGCTCCCTCGAGATTCTGGTATTCATCACTGCGAATATCAGAAGTTCTTATCCACATTTCTTCAAAATATTTTGCAATCTCACTTATACCTTTAAAAATTATTTCTTCATAATCTTTCATTTCTTTTTTTTGTAAAAAATAATTTGGATGTTTCCCAGATTCTGCAATAATCCCTTCAATGCGTGTTAGTCCGACGCTTTTTATCCCTGTTTTTGATGCACGCTCTGCAAAACTCGGCAAGTCAACTATAACTTTTATTTTGGTTTTGGTTTTTGCTGTTATAGGAAGAACTTGTTTTTGTTGCGTTTCTGCTATTTTTCCCCTATAAATTTTTCCATTATATCCGTCGATAGTTATTGTTTCCCCGTCTTTAAGAAGTGTTGTTGCTTCTTGTGTTCCGACGATGCACGGAATTCCCATCTCACGAGATACTATTGCGGCGTGTGCAGTTAATCCCCCTTCCTCTGTTATAATCGCCGACGAGCGTTGCATAGTCACAACCATGTCTGGATTTGTCATCTTTGTAACCAGAATATCGCCTTTTTTTATTTTTGACAAATCAGACATTTCCTCGACTATTTTTATTTTTCCCGACGCTATTCCTGGTGATGCAGCAAGCCCCTCAAGAATAACTTCTCCTTCGAGTTCTTTTGAAGAATCCTTATCTATTCTACCTTTGATTGTTGTTATTGGGCGTGTTTGTACAATATAAATATTTTCTCCTTCAATTGCAAATTCAATATCCTGTGGTTTTTGATAATGTTCTTCAAGTTTAAGTGCATATTCAGTTAATTTTTTTATTTCATAATCATTTAGGACTTTTCTTTTTGAAATCTCTTCTTTTAATTTTACAATCTCTTTTCCTCCGCTCGCATTTCGCGTGAATGCAATTTTTTTATCTGCTGTTTTTTGTTCTATTATCTTTGATTCATTTACAATATACCTGTCTGGTGTGACTTGCCCTGAAACAATTCCTTCCCCCAAGCCCCAAACAGCCTCGATGATTGTGTTTTCATTTTTGTATGAAGGATCTTTTGAAAAGATTACTCCTGATTTGTCAGCGTCGACCATTTTTTGCACAACAACTGCCAGGCTTACTTTGCCGTGCTCAAATCCTTTTTTATTTCTGTAATATGTTGCGCGGGAAGTGTAA
>CAZEFN010000040.1:0-5807 GCA_964511585.1 Candidatus Woesearchaeota archaeon | reverse complement strand
TTATTAAAATTGACCAACCAAGCCAGCCATATGAAGTTGTTTCCTGTTTGACGCAATTACCCTCACAACAAATTCCGTCCTTTGCATAAGTTAAATCAATAGAACATTTCTCATCTGTCTCACAAATTTTCCCGCCCATTTCTGAGCATGTTTTAATGACAGATTCTTTTTCTTCTGCTTCTGACATTTCATAGTTCTGCAAATAAATAATCATTATTCCAGTGTATGCATTAATACCTGATTCTGTCTGTGCTTTTAATTGTCCTTCAATTACTTTCTCGTCGACACTCTTTGTAAAGTATAATCCTATTTCAATTTCTTCATCTGGTTCTAACTTTTCTATTTCTGTTACAGGCAATTCAAGATAAGGTATTAATTCATCTGAAAAAGAAATTGTTATGTCTTCGAGAGTTTCCTGTCCTATATTCTGCAGTTTAAGTATCTTAACAAATGTCTCGCCTGTTGGAATTTTTATCTGAAATTTTTCAAAATTGAACCTCATGTCTTTTTCTTTTTTATTTGAAACAGGAGTTGCAATAACATAAAGCGGAACTTCGTAAATTGTATTATTTGTCGAGAGAATTATTTTTTTCAAAGAATCCTCTTCAACCCCTATTGTTTTTAACTGGATTTTTCTTATTGCTCCTGTAATTAATGAGAAATTTTTTTCATCGCCTTCTTCAAATTCTCCGAGAGTAGAAGAGATATAATTTCCCGCGTCTCCTGTTTCTGTTTCTATTTTTAGATTTATTGTTATTTTTTTTTCATTTAAATTTTGCATTTGTAATTCAAATTCATCAGAAGTTACAATCACGCCCGGCTCTACCCAAAAATCAGCTGTCTCATTTGTAATTGTAAAATTTTGTATCACATCCTCGTCGATGACCGAACTTCCCTGAAGATATTTTACATTTTCTAAACGAAGAGAATAATTATCTATTCTCTCTGAAAGATGTGCATAAAGATAATATTCCTCTCCTATTTTTGTTAAGTGAGGTTCAATAGAAGTCCGGGTATGCCCACGATAAAATATTACATTATTTACTGTAACTGCATCAACAAAGTTCGCGGAAAATTTTGCAATCAATGTTTCGCCCTGTGAGTAATTTGATTTCATTCCAAATTCAACTGCAGAAATAATTGGAAATATAAGAATTAAAAAAATTAAAAGTGATAATGGTTTTTTCATACAGAACTAATTGAATGTGGTTTAAATAATTTGTTGGGCAGGAATATAAATATAATTTATTATTTTCCCATATCTTTTAATTTTTTCAAAATATCATCGATTTCACTTGGTTTTTTTGGTGCAGGTCTTAATGGGTTTCTTGAAGAAGGAGGAAGAATTCTTCGCGGAGTTATTCGTCGCTGAATTGGTCTTAAAGTTGGTTTTCCAAATTGATACCCTGGTGCTCCGGGTTTTGTTTTTGTAAATTTGGATTTTATTTTATAATAATAATTTCTAAAGCGATTTCTGAATATTATTGCAAGAACAACCAGAATTATTAAAATTATTAAAAGCCATATCCACCATAAACTTTTAGTTTCAGAAGAGTCACTCATGCAACAGATGTCGCCGTAATCACAGGAATAAGAACTTGCTTCTTTTTCGTTATGTTCGCAACCATAAGGACGGCAAACCCCCTTATAATATTCGCAATTTAATCCTGCTCCTTCTTTTTCTGCTTCACATCTTCCACCAACACAACATGATTCTCCATAATTTATATCAGATGCTTCTGTAGTTATTCCTCCTAAACAAACTTCTCCTTTCTCACATATTCCTCCTCCTTGTTTTGAACAAGTTTCTATTGCTTTTTTTTCATCACAACATATTTTTCCAACTCCGCAGGAATAATCATCTAAAATATTTCCTTCACATTCAGTTTCATGAATACAATAATAACCCGCATCCTCACAATCATCTGTTGAAGAAGTTGAGGAATAGGATTTTTTTGGCCAGATGGAATAAAGGAGAAAGGCATTGTTTCTTATATTGCCTCCATCCCAGCACCCGTCGCTATTCTGAATTTCTAATAACCAATTTTTTGTTGCTGATTTTTCAGAAGGTGATTCATATTGAAAAGGAAGAAGTGCAACTGCAGAATCATAAAACTTATCCCCTGACCTATCCCAATACTGCGTCTCTTGTTTTAGCAAAACATCTGCACGAAAATCAGAAGCACCTGTCAGCAAATATAAAAATGCTTCTGGAATTAATTTTTTATTGTCATCAGCCATGGTAATCAAATAAGGCATGTAAGAAGAGATATCATAACCGAAATGATCAAGAACGAGTGTTGCCCAAAGTGTTCCTTCGTAGTCGCAGTTGCCTGTATCTGAAAAACATTTAAAATCAACTTTTTCAGAGGTTGTTCCTTCTGCAGATTCAGAGGATATTGATTCAGAAACATAAATTGTTGGGGATGTTTTTTTCTTGTATAGTAAAGTTGTTAAAAATTGCTGGTCGCATGAAACTTCAAATTCATAATTATAACATGACGGGGAAACACGCAACCAATAGTCGCTATCTGAAAGAGTTAAACAATTTCCTGCAGATGAACTTAATTGTTTGCCCTCACTGATTGTTGTCTTGTAAGTTGCACCGCCATAACTTATTGAGCAAATTGTTTTTTCCGGGCTTTCAATTTCCAGATACCAAATAATATCTTCAGGCGTTGTGTTTTTTGAAAATAACCATTCTTCTGCGTCGAGTGTTGATGAACTTGCACTATCAAGAGCAAGAATTGCCTGCGCTGTTGTTTTTATTTTGCAATTAGATTTTGGCCAGCATTCGTTGTCCCATGAATCTGCAAGTATTTCTCCCTTACATTTTCCAATTGCTAACAATGAAAAAATATTATCTTCCAGCGACGAGGAACAATCATCCCCTAATTTATTCTCCAGACATTTGTAGGCATTTTCGACTTTTGAGGATTCACTTAAAGAATTTTCTGTTTCATTTTCTGCAATAACAAAAGGCATGACTAATAAAATAAATAATAGAACAAGCGTTATTCCTCTTTTCATTTTTTAATAAGTTAAGTGTTGTTTTTAAAATTATCCTTAATTTTCTTTTTCCTTGCACCTGCAAAGTTTTTCCTAACCACATAATTCACTGGATTTTTTATTTTATTGCAAAGATTGTCAGGAATGCAAACACCAATTCCCTGATAAAATTCGCGACAGTTTGGAGGCATAATTGGTTTGTGGCGATAACCCCAGAGCAATTGTGATTTGATGTAACCTTGTTTGATTGGAACTTCGTTTTTTTTATTCCAGTCGTCGATATTTTTTTCAAGTTCTTGTTTTTCCATTCCTATTGAGCGGAAAAAATTTATCAAAACAAACAAGGCGCGTTTTCTTCCATCTGAAACTCCTTTTAGAACTTTTTTTATGCAAGGAGGAAATTTTTCTTCTGAAATATCATCTAGTTTAATTGGCTTGAATTCGGCAAATTTATCTGTTATTTTTTCATCTGTTTCCCCCCGAGAAATTTTATTTTCACGATACCAATCCATTGCCTGCATAACAAGTTCTTTTGCTTCATCTTGTTTTGCATCTGGCATAAAATTTTTTACAATTATTTTCATCGGGTCTGCATCTTTTAACTGAAAATTCTCAAGATCTTGTTTTTCAATGACAACGCTCGCGAGGGCTGTTTTTTCATGAAGAGAATAAGGTGTCCGAAACAAATGCCGAGGAGAAACAAGAATCAAGTCCAAACCCATTAAATCAAATAAATCAGTTTCTATTTTTTGCGAGAAATTGTCTGGATTTTCTTTTGAATTAGCATTGCATTTGTTACATTCATAATAATTTTTTGTGTCCTGAATTATAAATTTTTTTCTACAA
This sequence comes from Candidatus Woesearchaeota archaeon, assembly GCA_964511585.1. Classification (GTDB taxonomy): domain Archaea; phylum Nanobdellota; class Nanobdellia; order Pacearchaeales; family GW2011-AR1; genus ARS1301. The sequence continues at coordinate 1,952 of CAZEFN010000040.1, read as the reverse complement.
TTAGGACAGTAGAAATTTTGCTTTTCTTCTTTCCGGATTTTTTTTGATTCACCGATTTTGCAATCTGGGCAGAATAATTCAATAGAATAAAATTCTTCAGAGATTTCATTGCAATTATTGCATTTTATTCCTTTTTTTATTTTAACATTTTTGAATTGATTGTAAAAATCATCTGGAAGAATGTTCTCCATTTCTTTTCTTGCTTCATAACGAAGGTAATCAACGATTTTTCGAGGAAGTTCTGGAAAAAGGTCTTTTGTTCTTTCTCCTCCGACTTCTTTTGGAAAAGATTTCCATGGAATTAAGATATGCCATCCTTTTGAACCGGAAAATTTTATTCCGATATTTTTTACATTATTTTTTTCAAGAACATTTATTATTGCTTGCGCTGCAAGTTTTGAATAATCAAACCATTTGCAGTCAATATCTATCAGCAAGTCCCATCCTGTTCTAAGTTCGTTGAGTTGTTTTTCTATCATGCCTGTCTGAATCTGAAGCGGGTCTGACCAAATTTCTTCTGAACAATGAAAGCTTGTTGCCCCTTTTTTTACAAGTTCAAAAACATCACCTGGATATTGGAGAGAATCAGGACGTTTTCCAAAACCCTCAAAATATCTCGGGCATACTTCGCGATTTTGCGCGAATTCCACGATTGCCTTTTGAATTGATGGATTAGAGTAATAAAGATGTGTTATTTTTTTTATTCTTTGTTCTTTAAAAGAGATTGAATTTTCCGACATATTAAATAAATAGTATTAAGTTTAAATAAATAATCTATACTTCAAGATAACAATTAATTTAAAGGGTTCGTGTGTGAAATAATCATGTTAGTTAAAATTGAAGAGCCGGCGCATTTTACAAAGGTTATTGAAATAATTTCAGAACTGGTTTCAGAAGTTCGGATAAAGTTGAATGAGTTTGGAATGAGCATCACAGCAATTGATCCTGCGAATGTTGCGCTTGTTGGATTTCGCTTGCCAAGAAGTGCGTTTTCACAATTTGAATCCGGACATGATATTCTTGGAGTTAATCTTGATGATTTGAAAAAAATTCTAAAAAGAGCAGGTGCAAAAAGTTCACTTATATTAGAGAAAAAAGAAAACCAGTTAGAGATAAGAATAGAAGATAAAATAAGACGGAAATTTGGGCTGAATTTAATTGAAGTTGAAGGAGAAGATATTGATTTTGAAGAAAAGGTTTCTCGGATGATGTTCAGTGCAAAAGTTGAAATGAATTCAGAGGATTTTATTGCTTCTGTCGAGGACTGCGGGGTTGTTGCTGATGCATGCTCATTTATTATTGAAGATGGAAAATTTATAATTGAAGCAAAAGAAATGAATTCTGCACGTTCTGAATTTTCCGACGAGGCAAATGTTTCAGGGGAGAACTGCAAGTCGCGTTTTAGTTTGGAATATCTTGCGAAATTTGCAAAGGGTTCAAAACTTACAGACAAAACAAACTTGCAATTTGCAAATGACCATCCGCTTGGAATGCATCTTAAAATTGATGCGATTGAGATGAGTTTTATTCTTGCACCGAGGGTGGAAACAGAGAATTGAGAAAAGTTTATAAGTATTTTAAAATTATTGGTAAGATTTATATATGTATATACTTTCACTAATAGGTAGATTACTATGGATATTCATAAAGAAATAATTAATTTTATTAAAAAAGAAAAAGTTGTTACAAGCTCAGAAGTTGCACAAAAATTTAACCTGTCATGGAATACTGCTGAAAAATATCTTCTTGAACTAATTATTGAAAGAAAAATAATTAAAATTAAAAAATTAGGGGTTAATCTTTGGATGTTAAGATGAAACGCGGGCAAGTCAGTATTTTTATTATTGTGGGAGTTGTGATAATTGTTGCACTGATTTTCTTTTTTGCGTTTAAGGGGAAGATTATGCCTCAACAAATTTCAAGTGAAAACATTAATCCAAATATTTTTCTTG
>CAZEFN010000039.1:0-6207 GCA_964511585.1 Candidatus Woesearchaeota archaeon | reverse complement strand
GATGGCGTTTTTCGTCTTCTTGAAAGAGATAAAAAAAGAATCCTTGATGAAAAGAAAAAAATGGCTACTGAATCATTAAGAACATTATCCTTTGCATATAAAGAAACAAATTCCAGAGAAATTAATGACGACGACTTGATTTTTCTGGGAATTACTGGAATGGAAGATCCTCCAAGAGAAGGAGTTAGAGAAGCATTATTGAATTGCAAAAGCGCAGGGATAAAAATAAAAATGATAACTGGCGACGACAAAGAAACAGCAATTTCAATAGCAAAACAAATTGGTATGGGACCTGGAAAAATTATTGAGGGTTATGAAATAGAAAAATTATCTGACAGGGATTTTTTTAAGGTCGTGCAACAGGCAGTCATTTTTTCAAGAGTTAATCCAGAACATAAAATAAGAATTGTGAGGGCACTAAAAGAACATGGCGAAATTATAACAATGACTGGCGACGGGGTTAATGACGCTCCTGCACTAAAAGAGGCACATATTGGCGTTGCAATGGGAAAAAACGGGACAGATGTTTCAAAATCCGTCGCTGATTTGATTCTGAAGGATGATAATTTTGTAACATTAGTTGATGCAATCAAAGAAGGAAGAACTATTTTCAATAATATAAGAAAGTTCGTAACTTATTAGCTCTCGTGCAATTATGCAGAACTAATGATTTTGTTCGTCGGTGTTTTGCTTGTTCCTTTTTTTGGCTGGCCATTTCCTCTTCTTCTTGCATTGCAGATTTTGTTTATGAATATTGTTACAGATAATCTTCCTGCAATAACTCTTGGGTTTAACAAATCGTCGAGAGATATTATGGATGAAAAACCAAGAAAAGAAAAGCACATTTTAAACAGGCAATTTATTTTTATATTAATTCTTGCAGGAACTCTGATGGGTTTTTTTGTATTAATAACTTTTTATTTTGCATATAATGTTTTAGAACAGACAATTAAAGACGCGAGAACAACTGCTCTTCTAACTTTGATAATTCTTGAAATTGCAGGAGCATTTAATTTCAGGAGTTTCATAAAATCAACTTTGAATCGTTCGCCTTTAATTAATCCTTATCTGGCTGCAGCCTCTCTTATCTCTTTAATTGCAACTTTCATTATAATTTACACTCCATTAAATAGAATATTTGAAACAATTCCCTTGCCTTTAATTGACTGGATAATTGCATTAGGTTTTGGATTTTTGCTGATTTTAATTTTTGATATTCTTAAAAAAATTAATAGAAAGAAAAAATTTTTAAATTTTGATTAAACTAATTCTCCTTTTTTTCTTGTTCTTCAGGAATTTGTTCTGATGGACTAAAAATAGAAAAAATATAATCAAAGAACCTTAATATTGTTTCTAAGAAAATTATAAAGATAAGATAACTTAAAATTTGCCATGAAAAAGAAGGAATTTCTATAAGATGATTAATAATTTGTTCAAAATAAGATGTGTCAGCAAGAGAAGATGGATTTAATAAAAAAACAGCCAGCAATGTTAATGGAAGCATTTTAGCAATATCCTCTGAAAGTGATTCTTTGTAATAAGATGTTACTCTTATTGCAGCAATTATTATTGAAGTTATTAATACAATCTGGGATGTTTTTGTTTCATATGAAATTATAATAAGAATAAAACTAAAAAATACAAACACAATGGAGATTACAAACGGGATTATTATAAGATATTCTAAAAAAAATATCGCGCCTGTAAAAATTCTGTCAAATAAAGGTGTTTTAGGGTTTGCATATTGTTTGAGATTCAAACCCAGGGGGTCTTTTTTTGAAATATATTTGTAACCTTTCCAGACAAAAATAGCATAAACCACGACGAGAAGAACCAATATGAAAAAATTTATGAACTGCCCGAATATATCCGGCAAAGATTCTATTAAATTCCTATATGCACTTATAAAATTTATTGCAAATGAATTTATCACCTCTGACATTATATTTATTGGAAATGAATGTTTTTAAGAATTGTGATAAGATTTAAATAATAAATTGGTTTTGTTTTTGATGATAGATATAAAACTTATTCGTGAAAATTCTGAATTAGTCAAAGAAAATATAAGAAAAAAATTTCAGGACGAGAAATTACCTCTTGTTGATAAAGTTATAAAACTTGATAAAGAAAAGAAAAAATTAAAATATAAAGAAGATGAACTAAGAAGTCAGAGAAATAAAATTTCTAAAAAAATTTCAGAATTAAAGAAAGCAGGAAAATCAGCGATAAAAGAATTAAAAGAAGCAAAGAATCTCCCAGATAAAATTGCAGAGCTTGAAGAAAAGAGAAAAAATTTAGATGAAAAGATTAGAGAGATTATATTCAGAATTCCGAATATAATTCATAAAAATGTTCCAATTGGAAAAGATGATTCTGAAAATGTTGAGATTAAAAAATGGGGAAAAATTTCAAAATTTAATTTTCCTGTGAAAAACCATGTCGAGCTAATTGAAGAACTTGGACTTGGGGATTTTGAAGCGTCGGCAAAAGTTTCTGGAAAAGGATTTTATTATCTGAAAAATGAACTGGCTTTGCTTAATCAGGCATTGATTCGTTTTGGAATTGACTTTATGAAAAATAAAGGTTATGAATATATTGAGACGCCGTTGATGCTGAATGAAAAAGAAATTTATGCTTCTATGGACAAGAATGCAATTGAAGAGTCAGTTTATTTAATTAAAGGAGAGGACAAGGGCCTGATTGGAACTGCAGAGCAGTCGCTTTTGGCAATGCATTCTGGAGACGCAATTCCTGAATCAAAACTTCCTAAAAAATATTTTTCTTATTCAATGTGTTTTAGGCAAGAAATTGGAGCACATGGTGTTAATGAAAAAGGTTTGTGGCGAACACATCAGTTTAACAAAGTTGAACAATTTATTTTTTGCAAACCAGAAGATTCTGAAAAATTTTACGACGAACTCTTGAGAAATTCTGAAGAGATTTTAAAAAAGTTGGAATTACCTTATAGAGTTTTGCAATTGTGTACAGGAGATTTAGCTGACTGGAAATATCAAAGTGCTGATTTGGAGGTTTGGAGACCGACGACAAATTCGTACGGAGAAGTTGTTTCTTTATCTAATTGCACAGATTATCAGGCGAGAAAACTTGATATTAAATGCGTTGGAAAAAATGGTGAAAGAAGAGTTTTGCATACATTAAATGATACTGCTTTGGCAACCTCGAGAATTATGGTTGCTATCCTTGAAAACAATCAGCAAAAAGATGGAAGCATAAAAATTCCAAAGGTGTTGTGGAAATATACTGGGTTTAAAGAGATACGGAAAAAATGAAATTAGAAACAGAGAGATTAATTTTGAGAGATTAACTGAAAGAGATATACTTGATTTAATTAAAAATGTTAATAATATAAAGATTGCAAGAATGGTTTCTTCTATTCCTCATCCTTATAAAATTAAAGATGCGAAATATTGGATTGACAAGTGTAAAAAAAGAGAAAGAAAAAAACCAAGAACAAGTTATGAGTTTTGTATTGGACTAAAACCGAATAATAATCTCATTGGTGGGATTGGATTATTTGGAATTAAAGACGAGAAAGGAGAAATTGGCTGTTGGTTGGGGCAAGATTATTGGCGACAAGGAATAATGACTGAAGCCTGCGTAAGAATTATTGATTTTGGTTTTAGGGAATTAGGATTAAGAAAAATTGTTTGGAAATCTTACACCGATAATAAACCATCAAATGCTCTTGCAAAAAAATTAGGATTTAAATTAGAAGGGGTTTTAAGAAAAGAAATTAAATGTTTGGCTACAGGAAAAATTCACGACGGCAATTTATATGGATTATTAAAAAGCGAGAGAAAACAAAAATTTAAATAATTCTTTTTCCTGATTTTATATGAGACAAAAAGTCAGGTGGTATCATTGGGTTGTTTGGATTTTGGGCGGAGTTGCACTTTGTCTGTTAGCATATGGAATTATCAGAAATTTATTTTTAAAATGAATTTATCAAATAGTTTTCAGTATTCTCTCATTTGCTGAATTTTGTAATAATTATTTATTTTATTTCTTTTTTAATTAAAATTGAATCAATAACAACATTTGATATCTTTATTAGTTTTATAGGTTTGTTTGCTTCAATTATGGCGAATATAATTTCAGTAATAGAAGAGAAAGTTTAAAAATAAATTCTTTCTATCTTCATTATGCCTCAGTAGTCCAATGGCTAAGACACGAGCCTGTCGCGCTTGAGACCCGGGTTCAATTCCCGGCTGGGGCGTCCAAAAAAAGTTACACTCCTGTCAGAAAAGGGAGAACGAAACTTTTTCTTGGCGTTCGGCGTGGGCGTCCAATCTCCAAAATCAAAAGTTTTTTAAACCCTTTTTTTCTAATATAATTATCTAACTTCGGTTAGATACCGGAAGGATTTAACTTCGGTTGTTTCCTTCCACTATTTTTTTAAATTAAATGTCTCTTAGCAAATTTTAAAAAGGATTTAATCTATTCAATCTAAAGGAGGTTAAGATGACACCTATCGAAACAATTGCATTGATTGTGATTATTGTTTCAGCAATAAAGATACTGACGCTTTTGATAAGCCCAAAATCCTGGCTTAATTTTGCAAAAGGTTTTTATAAAAAACCAGGGGTTTCTAAAATTGTTGCTTTTGTCCTGGCGTTAATAGTTCTTTATTATCTCGTCGGTGCTGGGATTACAATTGTCCAGATTTTAGCAGTAACTGCATTTGTAGCTCTTTTGTTAATAATGGGGTTGGCTGATGAAGTCCCTTATTTAATAAAAAAATATGAAGCATTAATCAAAAAAGGTAATCTCTGGAAGGAATATTGGTTTTATTCTCTTGTCTGGATTATTCTTTTAGTCTGGGGTTTGAAAGAACTTTTTTTTTAATCCTGATAATATTTAAATAATTCCTATTTTTTATTTTTCATGCCTAAAAAGAAATCTAAAAAATTCTCAGAGACAATCACAGGAAAAAGTTTGATATTTCTTGCAAAGTCGCCGATTTATTTTTACAGAGGAATTAAGAGATTAAGAAAGATTATGAACCAGCGAAAAAGTGAAAAAATTATCTTGAAAAAGCGCGGTTTGATTGGTGCGAGATATGAAGTATTTAAAATTTTGAAAACAGAAAAAGGAGATTTTAACGAATGGGAAAAAGACGTCTTTGATTCTGATTCTAAGATAGGAGTGATTATCGGAGCGCGCGGACAGGGCAAGACTGCTTTTGGAATTAAATTTTTGGAAAATATTTATGCAAAGAAAAAAAAGAAATGCTATGCAATGGGTTTTAAAAGAGAAGAAATGCCGTTGTGGATTAATGTTATAGAAAATATAAAATATTTAGGAAATAATGCTTTTGTCTTGATTGACGAGGGCGGAATTTTATTTAGTTCACGAAGTTCAATGAGTAATGCGAATAAATTATTGAGCGAGTTGATTTTAATTTCAAGACATAAAAATCTTAGTATATTATTTATTTCACAAAATTCTTCTAATCTTGATGTTAATATTTTAAGACAGGCAGATTTTTTGGTTTTGAAATCTTCGTCGCTGTTGCAAAAAGATTTTGAAAGGAAAATAATCCAAAAAATTTATGATGCAACTGAAAAAGATTTTGAAAAGTTCAGGGATAAAAAAGGATTGACTTATATTTATGGAAATCTGTTTCGTGGTTTTGTGACAAATCCCTTGCCGTCGTTCTGGGGTGAAAAAATTAGTAAGGGGTTTGAATAATCCAAAAATTAAAATAAAAATTAGTGAATAAATTTTTAAAAATTTATTCAGATTCCTCGCTGGGAATTTCTGAATCCTCATTTGCTGGTTGGGTCTCTGTTCCAGCATCAGCGTCGGAATCAGTAGTTGTTTTTTCTGTGTTTTCCTCAGCAGAAGTTTCAGGTGCTTCTGGAGACGACGCAATTTCCTCAACAGGTGCTGTTTGCGTTTCCTGAGATGCAGAATTTTCTTGTTGTATATTTTCTTCTGTCATTTTAACCTCAAATTTAATTAGATAAATAAAAAAGAAAAAATTACTTTTAAAGTTTTGTATTCTGAAAATTAACAACAAACAAGTTTTAAATAATTCATTAATTAGATTATATATGGAAGAAGAATTTGAAGAGAAAAAAAGATGGTGGAAAACATTACTTGGGCTTATTTTTTTAATAATTGTATTTGTATTAATTGTGATTTATTGGTTTGGACCTTTTAATTCAGTTAGTTTTGGCTCGT
>CAZEFN010000038.1:0-3799 GCA_964511585.1 Candidatus Woesearchaeota archaeon | reverse complement strand
GGGTCTGTTTCTGTGAATGATGTTAGAACAGCGCTTCCTCCAGAATAAACAGTTCCTCCGTAAAGATTTCCAGTAAAGTTTCCATCTCCAATCACATTAAGTTTATTCTGCGGTGTCGTCGTCCCGATGCCGACGTTGCCGTTACTGTCCACATATACATCTTTTTGACTTACAAAACTATTATGAGTTTCCGCCTTTTGTAGATAACGAGCCTTTATCTCATCTGCTGACAACGCCCGATTGTAAATGCGGACGTCGTCGATGAGGCCGTGATGGCCGTGTGCGCTTTGTCCAATCCTCAAATTTGCAGAGTTACTAAAACTGTCTTTTGAATATGTAGTTTCTTGAGTTTGCTTAATGCCATTAAGATATAATTTTACTTTTGTTCCATCATAGGTTCCTACTGCGTGATACCAAGTATTTTCAGTAAGGTTAGAATTAGTCTGTACACCCCTTTGACCACCATCCAAATAAAGAACCCAGAATAATTGTTTTGTTGTCTTATCAGTATATAATAACCAAGAACCCTCGGTCCCCCATCCTTTATCAACGATGTGCCTCCAATATGATCCATCCCCCAGCGTTTTTGCGGTAAACCAACATTCAACACTTATAGATGTAAAGTTAGTTAAATTCGGAGAGTTTGGCACTTCCACATAATCATTCACGCCGTCAAAATCATAAGCCCCGCCGATTTTTCCCGATGACGTCCACGTCGGTGAATTTGCAGAATTTCCTCCGCCCAAAGTCCCGTTATTTTCATAAGTTGAATAATCCCGAATTCCTCCTGTTTCATTTGAATAAATATTACTATCAAACGGCATGTTCAAGACAGCAATAGAATTCCCGTCAACCCGCCAGTCAGTTATATTTGTAACAGCGTCCCCGTCGTCGTCAGAAACACCTGAAAAATAAACAGATAAATTTTCTGTTGTTTTGTTTGTTCCATAAGTTGAATTTAAAATCGCAGACAAAATTACCGGCGCTGTGTTTGCCGCACCCATAAAAAACAATTCTTCATCTCCAAGATAATCAACTATTCCCTCACTATCACCTCCGCCTGTTATAACTATCTCACTATCCAAAGAAAATGAAGGTGCAGAATTCAAAATAATTATAAAAAACAAAATAAAAATCAGCAGATATTTTTTCCCCTCTTTCATGAAAAATAAACTAAAACTTATTTATAATCTTTTCTTCATTTCTTTTCTGACTTTTCAGCCTTATTTTTCTTAACCTTACTAACCCACCTGATTTTTCTTCTCTTCATTCCAAAATTTTTCCTGCACTTTGCAGAACAAAAATGTTTAATCTCTCCACTATTTAAAACAAGAGTTGAACCTTTATGTAAATCATATTCTTTTCCACAATACGAACATTTAAGCATTTTTTTCTTTATTCAAAAGAGTTTTTAATTGTTTCTTTAAATCAGGAAAACCAATTTTTAGAATCTCCCATATAATATCCCAATCAACACCAAAATACTGATGAATTAATTTGTCTCTTGTTCCAACAATATTTTCCAAGGAATCTCTGTATATTATCCTTAAAATCCGCTGGAAGATTTTTAACTGCCTCTCCAACTATTTCAATTCTTCTAACTGCGGCTGCCCTTTTATATATATCCTTCAAAAATTCAGAAGATAAATTTTCTAAGGATTTTTCTGATTCTTTAATTGCTTCCAGAATATGTTTAATAAAAATAGAATGTTCCTTTTCAGTCATATTATCCTTATCTCCTCGTTCAGAATTCTCTTTTTTAAAAGAGGATGAACAGATTTATAGGTTAATAAATCAACCTTTTTTTTTAATTTCTTTTCAAGTTCAAATTCAATTCCAGCAAATTCAAACCCAACTGGCCTCGAGAACTCAACTAAAACATCAATATCACTATTTTTCTTATTCTCCCCTCGAGCATAACTTCCAAAAATTCCAGCTCGCACTACACCATATTTTTTCAAAACCTTCACAATCTTTGATTTAATTTTTTCAATATTTTTATCCATAATTTTAATAAAAAGAAATTGTTTAAATAATTAACTATCACAATACGAACATTTAAGCATTTTGAAATTCTCCCCTCTTCATTAATCTAGAAAATATTGTCTTATTCCAGAAAAAATATTTGATTTACTTGGCTCTTTTCTTCTTAGAATTAAATTAAATCCATCTTCACATTTCCAAAAACTAACATCAATATTAGGATTTTTACCTTTTACATTATTTACAAACTTTGTTAAATCTTCTAAGTTTCTTCTAACAAAAAAATTTACAGGCTCAAAAGAAGGCTGTTTTAAATAATTCTCTAATTGTTCTAGATAAACTACCATTATGAATACGCTCCCTTGCTGACCTTGCTTTTAATTCTTCGTGCTTCAATTTCTGTTTCTCTTAACATTAAAATATCACCGACGCGAACAGGACCTTTTACATTTCTTCTCATAACTCTGCCTTTGTCCCGTCCTTCCTGCACAGAACATTTAATTTGTGTAATCTCCCCGCGAAAACCAGTTCTTCCAATAATTCCTTCGACAACTGCAGGCACAACTTGTCCTAAAATTTTTTCACTGCCTTTAGAACCGCCGGATTTTTTCTGTTGCTGTTGTGGTTTTTGTGTTTTTGCCATAAAACTATTTCAAAGAAGCAATATCTTTCTCAGCGTCGCCAACTTCAACAACTGCAACACTTGACGCAGGAACAGAAAGCCCAACAGCAATTCCAAGTTTTTGCTTGCTGTCTGCTTCAACACATTTAATTCCTTTCTCTTTACAAAGAATAGGCAGGTGCTGAACAATTTCCTTTGGCTCAACATCACCAGCATAAACAACCAATTTTGCAGTCCCGCGTTCAATTGATTTTGTAACTTCGTTTGTACCTTTTTCTATCTTCCCGGTTCTTCTTGCTTTCTCGACGATTAAATAAATATTTGTAGCCATTTTTTCTTCAGTGTTTTATTTGAAAAAATGAATAATGAAAATCGCAAAGCGATTTACTTTCGATTTACTTTAGCCATTTTATATAAAGAACAAACCCTCATTACGAAGATTCGTTCAGGATGATTAATTTAGAAAAATTTGCTTTATAAATTTTTGGTGTCATGGATAATCTTAATAATACAGGAGATAAATAATTATATGAAAATTTCAAGAAAGAAAATAATTTTATCTTAATTGTAATATCAATCTTAATTTTTTGGATTGCTGTTTTTTATTATATCAACTCGCAGGAACTCGTCGCTAAGATTGGTGCAAAAAACAGATACTTAATTATTTTTCTGCTCGGTGTTCTCGGTGGCGTCTCGATATTCACAGGTCCATCTTATTTTATTGCTCTTTCAGCACTTACAATCAGGGGATTAAACCCCTTTGCACTTGCAATTACAGGAGGTTTCGGCGTACAATCAGCGACACAATAATTTTAATTCTCGGAAGAAATGCAGGAAAAAGGTCGCCGGAAAAATTCAAAGATAAAATAGAAAAATTAAGAATTTTTCTCGAGAAAAAACCAAAAAAATTCAGCCCATTTATTGTCTATGGTTATATTGGATTCACACCTTTTCCAAACGAAATTGTCACAATCCCCCTCGGCTTAATTAGTTACAAATTAAAAAAAATAATTCCAATAATGTTCCTCGGAAATATGACTTCAGGATTAATCTTCGCAATCACAGAATTCTACTGACTGAAATATTTCTATTCAATGTAATCGCAAAAAGTTTTCTATTTCCATCTCACAATAACATCATCTGTTCTCTGCCTTGGTTTTATTTGTAATCTGAAAATGGTAACAAAACCTAAAC
>CAZEFN010000037.1:0-2901 GCA_964511585.1 Candidatus Woesearchaeota archaeon | reverse complement strand
CCTGTTTCTCCTGAAATAAAATAAATATCTATTCCACTTCCAACATAATCAGAAAAATCTTCTGCAAAATTTTCAGTTAAATCTTCAATATCACTTTCATTTGTAAATCCATAATCCAGAACTTTCTCACTCTCAATCTCGAGTTGCTTTTTTAAATCATAAATAAAATTAGAATTCTCTTGTTTATTATAGTCAGATAATAATGTGAAACTAGAAATGATTGCAATAATTATTACTGTTGCAATCAGATATATTTGTCCTCTTTTTTTCATAAAATAAATACAGAAAAGGATTTATTAAATTATTGTCAGAGGGGATTGTCGCAAATAAGGGACTTTAATTTGTTGTCGCATTAGGACTTTTCAATTTTCAAAACAAGCACATAAATTTTTTAATAAATTAGATTATCTTGACAAGCAAAGAATCAGAAAGAAAATAGAATCTCTCAAACAATCTCCTGAACTCGGAAAACTCTTCACAGGAAAACTTTCAGGGCTGTGGAGTTTGCACGTCGGAAAATTCAGAATAATTTATCAGATGCGAAAAAACGAATTAATAATATTAGTTTTGAAAATAGGACATCGAAAAAATATTTATGAGAGATGATGTTTATTCACTTCATATAGAAAAATTTAAATATTATAACCGACTATAATTTGTTATAATGTCAACAACAATTCAGATTTCCGACGAAGTTAAAGTTTTTCTTGATAGAATGAAAATTTTTGAAAGAGAAACATATAATGAGATTATAGAAGAAATGATAGAGAGCAATTTTGAATTGAATGAGAAAACAAAAAAAGAAATTGAAGAAGCGAGAAAAAGCAAAAAATGGATTTCTCATGAAGAAGTTAAAAAGAGTTTTGGATTAAATGTATAAAATAGATTGGGGAGAAAAAGCCCTGCATTCATTAACTAAATTGGATGTTTTTTTGGCAAAAAGAATATTAATAAAAATAGATAAACTGCAGGAAAATCCTTTTTCTCAGAATGTTAAAAGATTAAAAAATTCTTCATATTTTAGATTAAGAGTTGGAGATTATTGTGTAATATTTGAGATAATCGACGATAAAATAAGAATTCTGAAAATAGGACATCGAAAAAATATTTATGCGAAGTGAAATGATTTGTCACAAGCATTCGAATTTATGAGGAGTTAGAATATTTTAAATTGTAGACACGAGCGTTTACGCGAGAAATATTCCGAAGGCAAATTTGAAAAATCCGAGCGTGGGCGCGAGCAAGAAGCCAGATTAGAATTTATGAGGAGCTGGAACATTTTAAAAGTAGACCAGAAGCCAGCTCAAAGTTTGTTAAAAAGATACCCTCATTCTTCCTCGGTTCTGCGACCCTTCAAGCACCTTTACAAATGTTTAGGGCTGCTCCGATCAAGGCCTGACCCAATTCGCATATGCAAGATCGAGAAGGACAAAACGTCAACGTCCGAATCAGGACTTCCCAACGCACCCATCACCGACTTCCTTGCAGTCTGCCATAAAGCCCGTTTGCAAATAGCAGAGGGCTAACCTGCCAACCTGTCTACAATTATAAAGAGAAATAAGAAGTTTTTAAGATTAACTATCTCCTCAAAAGCAAAAATATAATTAAAACCAAAACTATAATTATTCCAATAATAATTAACTAAGGAAGAACCTTGCTAAATGAAACTGTTCCTGCCTCACTTTCTCCACTTAATGCAACAATTGTTGTCTCTGGCTTATCATCAATTGTTTTCTTTGTTAAATAACCTGTATAAAATAAAATAAATCATCATCTTTGTCCTTATCTTTCTTAGAGTAATCATCGTTATTGCTTGTATCTCTTATGCAGAGGTTTGAACATCCGTCTCCATTAATATTATTTCCATCATCACACTCTTCATGTCCTACAAACAAAATTCCGTCCCCACATAAAGAAATATTATATTCTTCATTTTTACATTCATTTGAACAACCGTCATGATTAATTAAATTACCGTCGTCGCATTCTTCTCCTTCCTCTAAAATTCCATTTCCGCAAACAGGAGTACTAACAGAAAAACCACAACAGATTTTTGTGTCATAAAAAGAGAAGATTCCAAGATGAGCATTTGTTAAAGAACTTAAAGAAAGAATTTCTATTGGAAAATTAATTGGGCATGAATCAATTGCATTAGTACAACTTAAATTTCCAAAGCAAACATCTGTTGCATAATTATTTTGCGAGGGAACTTCTGCGTGCGCATTTGTTATTGCAGAAAGTCCAAGAATTTTATTTGTTCCATCACAGGCGTGAGTTCCTTCAAAATTACAGCATAAATAATATCCATAATTATCCTGATTCCATAATTCACCATGAGCATTTGTCGACGACGAAATTTTAAGAATTGTATTTTCAGGAGCACAAGAATCTTGGACAGTGCAGATTTGGGCAGAAACCAATCCAATCAAAAATAAAATTCCAAAAAATAATTTAAATATCTTGATTTTCATTGTAATTTTTCAGTTACAACACTTTAAAAAGATTTATATTGTAAAGAATTAGTTTTTAAATTTTAACCTGTAAATTTTCATAATAATTAATAACAATACAATTCCAATTAAAACAGAAAAAAAAGCAATTCCTTTTTTGGATTTTGCAAAATCAGTAACTCCTGTCACAGCACTAGTTAAATAACTTTGATAATTTGATTTTTCAGAATTTTCATTTTCTATTTCATTATTTCCCCCATATCCAAGAGGTTCTAATTCAACTGAGCATTCTTTGAATTCAGTTTTGTCTGGTCGCTTTCCGTCAATATCCTCGCAATTTCTTTTTTGAATTCTGTCGACGCATTCGCCCCATTCTCCACATTCCCAGTATGTTTGAGTTGTACGACTGCTTCCTCCTGAAGAACTATCGTCGCCAGAACTATAAAACACA
>CAZEFN010000036.1:0-4099 GCA_964511585.1 Candidatus Woesearchaeota archaeon | reverse complement strand
GCACTTCTTGCAACAAGATTTTTATCAGATATCCAGACAGTCCAGAATGTCTTGCTTCCATATTCTATTTTAGGCATTGCAATATCAGCAGCAATTCCATTAATGATTTTCTTTTATTTTATTCAATCATTTGAATCTTCTATAATAAGAAAAGTTGGATGGATATTTTTTGTAGTAATATTTATCGGCTTGTGGAATATGCGGGCAGATGAACTCGGCAATCTCGCTTGGATCTACCTCATCACAGGAGTTATTGCATTTTTCTTTATTCTTTTTGACGGAACAATCCGCAGAGCAATAATTGCTCAGGAGATGAAACAATTAGGTGATTATAATAAAGAAACATATGAAATAGCAATAAATCGTCAACTTAAACAATTAGAAAAAGATAATGCAGACGATATAATAACAAAAAGACAATACAGTAGAATGAAAAAAAGACTCCAAAAAAAATTGCAGTCAATAAGAAAAAACTAATCACTTCTTCCCTTTTTGATAACCAACAACTTTCTTCCCTTCAAATATCGGAAGCAAATCCTCTCTTAACTTTTTCTTTCCCCTCGCTAAAAACAATCCAATCAAAACCAAAATCACCCCTACACCAAGTATATAATTTTGTGAAACTTCGGGGATAAATTTTCCAACATAATCCTTCACAGGACTTAAATTTAAAAGCAACAAAACAAACCCAACAATTATCAAAATTAATCCAACCAACTTTTTCATAAAATAACAACTCTTGAACATATATAAAACTTTTTATAACAACTAATCTTAAATTTTCATGTTACCAAAAGAACAAATAGAAAATATAAAAAAACAGCTAATAAAACAAATTAATTCTACATTTCCAGAAGATAAAAAACCACAGGCAATTTCGCAAATTGAAACAATGAATGGCGAACAGCTTGAAGAATTTCTTATCCAAAATAATTTAATCAAAAATGAAAAACAGCAAACCCAGAAATGCATTTTCTGTTCAGTTGTTTTCGGAGATATTCCTTCTTATAAAATAGCAGAAAATGAAAAAGCCGTCGCTGTTCTGGAAATTAATCCGATTTCAGAAGGACATTCAATAGTAATTCCAAAAGAACATTTATCCTCGCGAAAAGATTTTCCAGATGAGATTTTACTTCTTGCAAACCAGATTAAAGAAAGAATAAACAAAAAACTAAAACCAAAAGACATTGAAATCTCAACACAAAATATTTTGGGACATGAAATAGTAAATATTATCCCAATTTATGAAAATGAAAATATAAATTCCCCTCGCCAAAAAGCAGAAGAATCTGAATTAAAAAAACTGCAAAAAAAAATTTCTGAAAAAACAGAAATAATTTCAACGGAAAAACCAGAAGAAGAATTTAAAATAAAACAATTTGATGCAAAGGACTTATGGCTACCAGAAAGGATTCCTTAGAAGATATTTATAAAGAATTTAATTGTTTTCGAGGGAAATTTACTTCGTTTAATCCTGACGTTAAATGAAATAAATCAAAACCAAAAAAGCAATTAAAAAAACAGGCACAAAAGGAATTCCATATTTCACTTTAATTTTTTTCTTAAATTTTTTCAACAAAAGAATATCTTTTTCACTCAAGCCCTCCCACGACGATTTGATTATTTTATTTCCAACTTTAACATTCTCATATAACCAATCACCTTCAGTAAGTTCTTTTACAGGGATATCTTTCACCATACAACTTTCTTCAACTGCTTTTGCATGCAAAAAAAGAAAAGAAAAAATAAAAATCAGAAATCCTAGATAAAAAAATATCCAGTTATAAAAACCAAGTAAAATATTAACAATAGCAAAACAGATTAACAAAAGAACATAAAATTTATTTTTCTTAAATTGTTTCAAAAACTCCTTTCTAAATTTTTCAAAATTCTTAGCAGACAAAACAAAACTCCAGACCAATCCATAAATCCCCCCAACAATTAAAAATAAAAATAAAAACCATCCAAAAATTTTTAGATTAGCCAAAAAATTCGTCGACAAAGGCAAAACAACACCAAGAGCAATCAGTAATTTAGCGTCGCCTCCAGCAAACAATCGCCCATAATAAAACAAATTTCCAAGAATAAAAAAAATTCCTAATCCAATTAATCCTTGATAAAAAAAATTAAAATCCCAGTTAAACAGCGAATAAAAAAACCGAAAACCAAGGACAAAAACAATTAAACTAAAACTAACCCAGTTTGGGATTTCTCTTTTTTTCAAATCACAAATACCCGCAAAAATCAGCCAGATAATTCCAAGACAAATTAAAAAAATCACCTCTTGCATAAAAAATTAAATTAAACAGATTTATAAAATTACTTCTGCTTTAATCTTTTCAGAATCTCACGACCTTCCTCGGTTTTTGATAAATTTTTAAAAAATCTCCGTGCAATAATTATTTGGGAATCAATTAAAGGTTTTACTCTTTTTTTAAATTCAAGAGGATTCTCTCTACAAAAAATCGCCCACCTTTCAACTTGTTCTGCATGTGTTTTATCTCTCATTTAACCTTAATCTCCTTATTTTTTCTTTTATTCTATCTATTTCATTCTCCTTTAACTTATCCTGATAAATCAACCTTAAATGTTTTGCATCTTCTAAATCTTTCTTAGATTTTAATAACTCTTCCTTAAATGCAATATTTCCTTCAATAGAAGAAAAATAAACATCAAGACCAGTCATTTCAAATTTTTTTCTTGAATCTATTTGTTCTCTATCTAATTCATCTTTTGCAATCTTGATTTCCATTTCAGGAGGGAAAAAACCTTCTTCATCAATAACATACCTCACACTTGCACCACTTTTTAAGTAATCACCATAAATTAATTTTGGATTCTCAGATTGAACACATACAAAACCTTCACGAACAAGATCTTCGTGCAATAAAATGAAATTCCCAAGTGAAATATCCTCAATTATCATATCAATATCTTCTGTTCCACGACTCCTCCCATGAGCAATTGAAACAAACCCAGAACAAATAATATACCTTACATGACGCTCTACAATTTTTACAAAATCTTCAACAAATTTATCCAAAATAGTTTTATCATCAACAGCCCTTTCCATTAAAATCAAAACAAAATCAGTTTAAATTATTTCTGCTTTATACCAGAAGAACGATATTTTCCGCCGTGCTTATATGGATTTTTTTTCTTTTCTCTTTTTTTGTCTTTCCGCTTGTTTCTTCTCTCGCAATTTGCCGACGACATTTTAATTTAAATCAAGACTAATTTTAATTGCATTATCAACTTTTAGCATAATAAATTTATCAAGCGAAGAAATCTTTTTAACAATCCTTCTTTTATCAATTGTTTTTATTTGGTTTAATAAAATGGTTGAATCTTTTTTTAATCTGGAATTTTCTTTTAACAGAAAAACATTAGTCAAAAATTGCTTTGAAAAACTTTTTGAAGTTATCGCTGCAACAATTGTAACAGGTGAATGCTGATTATGAATATCGTTTTGGATAATCAAAACAGGGCGAATTCCTCCTTGCTCACTTCCTTGCACTGGTTCTAAATTTGCAAGCACAATATCTCCTCTAAAAATCTTCATCACTCCACTCCCAATCAAAATCATCTTCAATAGATTCAAATTCTTTAGTAATTTTCAAATTCTCTTCAGCCATTTCTCTGCAACCTTCAATCAGCAATTTTTCTTTTTCTTTATTCAAACTTTCAGACAATTTAATCAGCCGAACAAGAACATCTTCAAAACTTTCCCTCGACGATTGCTTCATTCTCGCCAAGGCATTTTTTACATTTTCATTTAATTGAATTGTCGTAATCATAATTCTATAGAATATCTATAGTTTATATAATTTTCTTCTCTCGCAATTTGCCGACGACATTTTAGAATTAAAAATTATGCTGAAACTTCCCGGTCCTTACAAGTTTTACCATTAACAGTCATTAATTCACTAAATTTTATAATTTTATTATTTTCATCTTTTTCCAATTTATTTTTAACATTTTCACAAAACTTTTTTGGTTCTTGCGTGCAACCCATAGCAATTATTTCTCCTTCTGTTAATCCTCCTTCCCTCAATCTTGTTTTGACTTCCTTATACATACAATTCATATAAGTATTGTC
>CAZEFN010000035.1:0-5816 GCA_964511585.1 Candidatus Woesearchaeota archaeon | reverse complement strand
ATCAACTAATTTTTTATGAATAAAGAAATTGAAAAAATCAAAAAGAAAATTGTTCCTATTTTGAAAAAGAATAAAGTTGTTCGTGCTGGAATTTTCGGAAGTTATGCAAGAGGGGAAAACAAGAAAAACAGCGACGTGGATATTTCACCAAGGTAGTAGCTGTAATGAGATAAGTAAAAATTTAAATACGTCATTGGACTAATATTAAAATAAAAAGAGAAGATGAAAAAAATATTTTTAGGATTAGGAATTTGTTTGATGTTGCTGATTGTAATTGGAGTTTTCGCAGCTGCTGCCGACGCTGTTCAGGCAGATGAAAATTCTGAAATCAATTCTAGTTTAAAAAATATAAAAGAAGTCACAGACAAATATGTCAAAAGTTTTGTAGATAAAAGAGGAATACAAGAAAAAGATATTTCAAATATTTCAGAAGTTGATTTTGATTCTCTTCCTAAAGAAGTTAATATAAAAAATGTCGGAGAGCATAATCTGGCGATTTATGAAGTTGATTACAAAGAGCAGGAACAGGAAAAAAATGTTTTTGTAGTGACTTATTCTGTCGATAAGCTGAAAAAACAAGGCGATTTGATAATTGCTCATGATACAAGGGAAATTCTGAACTTTGGATTTAGCGGAGAGAGTTCTGGTTCTGAATTTTTGAAAACAGCGACGGGCGTTGAATCAAGTCCTGAGAAAGGATATGTAATGATGAGAAAGGGAAGCATCACAGGAATCTCAACAAATCTTGAAGTTCTAAACTCTGGAAACAATGGAATAGAAATAATTATTTACAAAAACGGCGAGGAAATTAATTTCAGAAATTCTTTGAATGCTTTGCAAGGCGTTCAGAAAGATTATGATACTCAATCCAGAGATAATATCAAATTTGAGCAAGGAGATATAATTTCAGTAAAGTTAATTGCTGACAGAGAAATTTCCTGGAAAGATGTAATCACTATTGTTGAAATTACAAATTACAGTTAATCACCTTCGGTATTTTTCTTAGGGATACTTTTAAATATCTATTTCTCTTAATTTAATAAATTAAAGAGGCAAAATGGTTTATAAAAAATCAAGGAAAAATAGAGATACTTTTTATTACAACAAGAAAGGAAGTGAAAAATTTATTTCTGGAAATCCTGAAACAAATTATAAAAAATTCTTTATGGTTTTTTTGTGTTTTGTTTTTATTGTTTTTTTATTTTATTTATTCACTCAGATAAATACAAATATTCATGGAAGAGCAATTTTATTTATTGATGATGCAGATAAATCTGAATCTGTTGTCAGATTATCATTAAAACAAGGAGAGTTTATTCCTGCTTCATCTAAAATTATTCTGGAAAATGAAGATGAAAAATATGAATATTTAATTAGTGATTTTGTTTCAGATGAACCTACAGAGGGAAATTATTATATTGAAGGAACAGATTTGTCAGGGAGCGGATTAGGTTATGGAGTCGCTGGAGTGAAAAAAATCTATCCTGAAATTTCCTTTGTGTTAAAGATTTATGAATTTATCGACGAGAATAATCAAGAAGAAATTGAAACAACAGAAGAGAATGTTTTAGAAAATAATTCAACAGAGGTTTTAGAAGAAAATTCAACTAGTGAATCAGAAATTATTGAAGAAAACCAAACAGGAACAAATCAAGTTATAACTGAAGAAACTGAAATTCAAAATGGGGAAATTTCTGATGAAGGAAATTTATTAAAGGAAACAACTGAGAGTTCTGACGCAGATTTATCAACAGAAGTTTCTCCCGAAAAAGTCACAGAAGCAATTACAGAAACTTCTGAGCCAGAGCAAGAGGAAATTCCTGTAAAAATAGAAAGTTCAGAGGAGACTACGTCGGTAATTACAGGAAATATTGTGAGTAATTTTCTTGGAGGTGTTTATAATTTTTTCTTAGGATTAAACCCAACAGGAAGAATTATTGAAGAACCAGAAAGAGAAATTTCTGGAAAAGCGTCATCAAACAACGAATTTGTTTATCAAATTGAAGAAGGGCAAAATGTAAGATTAATTGCAGGAAGCGTGAATGTCGACGGTAATGAGTTGCCTGATGATTCTGTGAATGTGAATATTGTTAACAACCAGATTATTGTGACAACAGATTATTCAGAAGAAGAAACAGGTTTTGGTGAGAATTATCTTGGAAATGTTGAAAAGGAAATTTCAATTAATATTTCCTCTTTAAATCCCGATATAAATATCAAAGATTTCAAAATAAAATTAGTCAATGAAGATGAAGAAATTTTATTTTTAGATAGTTTATCAGATAAAATAAAAGAAAAGAATGTCAGCGAGGCAGAAGTTGTCAATGAAACAGAAATTGGTTTTTCAGATGTTCTTACTGATGAAGAAATTATTATTTTAACAAAGAATTTTGGAAACAATTTTTCTGTAAAAACAACAAAGGCAGAAGTTTTTAATGGAAGAATTATTGTTCGGAATGTTCTCGGAGATTATTGGATTGAGAATTCTTATGATTATAACGGAAATATCGACGATAATTTTAATGTAAAAATTGAAAGAGATAAAATCAAATTTCTTAAAGACCTTGCAGGAACTCTTTCTGAAGATAAAGAATCTCCAGAAGATATTCTTGATTTAATTTCCTAAGGGAAAATTATTTAAATCAGGTTGATTTAATATATTCATTACTCTTAAAACAGGAAATAAATAAAAAGGAGGTAAGATGGTTAAAAGAAACATACAAGGAATTGTTATGATTGTCCTGATTTTGTTGTTGGTTTTAGCAGGAGGATATATTGCTTTTTCAAAATATACTGCATGGAATCAGGAAAACCAGATTGGGACTTTTCAGCAAGGCGCACAATATGGTTATCAGCAGGCAATTTTACAAATTGCAAATCAAGTAGCAACATGTCAGCAAGTACCTTTGACAATTGAAAATCAGACAATTAATATAATTGCTGTTGAATGCTTACAACAAGCGCAATAATTTTAAAATAGAAATTTTTTATTTTTGATTGCAGTTCTATTTTTAATTATATTTATTTTTGCAAGTTCTTTCAATAGTTTAACATAAAAAATTTGCTTTTTTATAAGCTGTCAATTTTATTATTAAAAACCAAATTTGCCCCTTTCTCGTCTTAATTCCCTTAAATTTTAGGAGCAAGGTTTTTAAACTAATTTGAATTTATTAGATTAAATTAAGGGATTCTATCCTTGTCGTGATAAAAAGTAAAATGTCAGAAAAAGATAATTATAATGCAGAGAGTATAAAAGTGTTAGAAGGGCTTGATGGTATTCGCAAGCGTCCGAGTATGTATATTGGCTCGACGGGAAAAGAGGGCCTGCATCATTTGGTTTATGAAGTTGTGGATAATTCTGTTGACGAGGCACTGGCTGGTTTTTGTGATAAAATAATTGTAATAATAAATAAGGACGGTTCTGTGACTGTTGATGATGATGGGCGGGGAATTCCAGTTGACACGCATTCGCAGTTTAAAATTCCGGCTGTTCAGGTTGCACTTACAAAACTTCATGCAGGGGGAAAGTTTGATAAAAAATCATATCAAATTTCAGGTGGATTGCATGGCGTCGGTGTTTCGTGTGTCAATGCCCTTTCAAAAAAATTAATTGTTGAAATCAAGAGAGATGGAAAAATTTATTCTCAGGAATATTCGCGTGGAAACGCCCACACAAAATTAAAAATTATTGGAAAATATAATGGGAGCCAAAGCGGGACTAAAATAACTTTCTGGCCTGATGAAGAAATTTTTTCTGTTTTAGAGTTTGATGCAAAAGTTTTGGAAACACGATTCAGGGAAGTTGCTTTTTTGAATGCTGGTTTGAAAATTGTTTTAATCGACGAGAACAAGGGCAAGAGCGAGGAATTTTTTGCTTCTGGTGGTTTGATAGAATTTATAAGGTGGTTGAATAAATCAAAAGAAGTTTTACACAAGCCAATTTATTTTAAGAGAGAAACTAATGGAACTGTTATGGATATTGCGATTCAATATAATTCTGGTTACAGAGAGAATATTTTTGGTTTTGTTAATACAATTAATACTGTCGAGGGTGGGACGCATGTTTCTGGATTTAAGACGGCTTTGACAAGAGTGATTAATGATTATGCCAAGAAAAAATGTAATTTGAAAAATGGTTCTTTAATGGGCGACGATGTTCGTGAGGGTTTGACTGCGATTGTTAGTGTGAAAATTCCTGAACCGCAGTTTGAGGGACAGACAAAAACAAAACTTGGAAATTCTGAAATAAAAGGTTTTGTTGATTCAATTGTTAGTTCTGCACTTGGGGAATTTTTTGAGGAAAACCCGTCGGTGGCAAAGAAAGTTGTTTCAAAAGCAATGGATTCTGCAAGAGCAAGATTGGCTGCAAAAAAAGCAAAGGATTTGGTGCGCAGGAAAAATGTTTTTTCACTTGGTGGTTTGCCGGGAAAATTATCAGATTGTTCGAGCAAAAAATCAGATTCAACTGAACTTTATATTGTCGAGGGAGAATCAGCCGGAGGTTCTGCAAAAAATGCAAGAGATAAAAATATCCAGGCGATTTTGCCATTGCGGGGAAAAATTTTAAATGTTGAAAAATCCAATCCTGCACGGGCTTTGTCATCAGAGGAAATTACAAATTTAATTACTGCAATTGGAACTGGCGTCGGTGAGCAGTTTGATTTAAAAAAATTGCGTTATAATAAAATTATTATCATGACAGATGCAGATGTCGACGGAGAACACATTAAGACATTATTGCTGACATTCTTTTTTAGATTCATGCCCGAATTAGTTAAAGACGGGAAAATTTATGCTGCAATGCCTCCTTTGTACAGAATAAGAAAGAAAAAAGATTATTATGTTTATACTGATGCAGAGATGAAAAAAGTTTGCGAGAAATTAGCTACGACAAATGTTACGAGATTCAAGGGTTTGGGAGAAATGGGTTCGCAGCAGCTTTGGGAAACCACAATGAATCCGAAGATGAGAAAAATAAAAAAGATTTTTATAGAAGATGCTATTGAAGCAGACAGGGTTTTCTCGATGCTGATGGGCGACGATGTTCAGGCGAGAAAAGAATTTATTCAGGAAAATGCTAAAAAAGCGGAGTTGGATATTTAAATGAAAAAATCAAAAGTTCAAACACCTGCATGGATTTTAGAAGATTATGATAGTCCTGCAGAGTATGCAAAAGCAAAAGGGATTTCTGATGAGAAAAAGAAGGGTAAGATATTTAAGATTCGCGAGTGCCCAAAGTGTCACAGCGACGATGTTGGAGTTGTTTTGAGTAATAGCGACGATGAAGAAAATTCAAATACAGGAAAAGAATGGGAGTGTCGCAAGTGCAAATGGAAAGGAGAGGATATTATAAAAAAAGAACTAACAGAAGATGAAATGATGAAATATCTCGACGAGAAAGAGGAGGAAGTTGGATGATGGTAAAAATATTGGTTTTTGGAGATAGTATTGCGTGGGGGGCATTTGATTTAGAAAAAGGTGGCTGGGTTGAAAGATTGAAAATTTATTTTTTTAAAAATAATAAAGATGTTTTTGTTCAAAATTTAGCAGTGTCTTCAAATGATACAAAAGGTATTAAAAGTTTTTTAGAAAATGATATTAAAAAAATAAATGAAATTGAACCTGATGAATATGTGTTTCTTTTTTTAATTGGAGGTAATGATTGCAGATATATTGAAAAAAAGGAAAATAAAATCATTTCAATAGGAGAATTTGAAAAAAATT
This sequence comes from Candidatus Woesearchaeota archaeon, assembly GCA_964511585.1. Lineage (GTDB taxonomy): Archaea > Nanobdellota > Nanobdellia > Pacearchaeales > GW2011-AR1 > ARS1301. The sequence continues at coordinate 92 of CAZEFN010000035.1, read as the reverse complement.
TAAAAAAGATTATAGAAATCTCAGAACAATATTCTAATAAGATTATGTTTATAGGATTAACAAATGTAGATGAATCAAAAACAACTCCTTTT
>CAZEFN010000034.1:0-4947 GCA_964511585.1 Candidatus Woesearchaeota archaeon | reverse complement strand
TTTATCTAAACCCCTCAAAACCAAATTTATTATAAATTCTCTTTAGTTTACCTTTTATCTTCAGCGATTTTAAAACTTCAATAAAAAAACTTTTAATTTTTGGAAATTTTTCTTCTTGTAAATAATCATGCGAGGCAATGTAAGAATATCCCAAGATTTTGAATATCTTTATCCAATTTTTACTTGTCGACGGAAAATCAATGAATTTTAATTTTCTAATTTTTATTTTTTCAGGGTGGTATTTTAACATATAGTTAAAATATAATTCTTGTTCTGAAAGTCCAGATCTTAATTTAGGATCTATATTCTTCATTATATATATCCAGAACTCCTCTTTTGCTAAATTAAATATTTCATTAATATATTTTTTTTGAAAAAGCATATGATGTGTTGTTCCAGAATATTTTTTATTCTGTTGCCCAAATCCAAAAAGTTTTTCCAAAATTTTATAATAGGGCTCGTGATAACCTTCATCCACATTATACAAAGGAATTTCTTTCTCAAAAAATTTCGTCTTTCTAATAAACATCGTGTCTGCATCAATAATTAATAAGTTATCTAAAACTTCTTTTCCAGCAACTTCAAAAAAATATAATTTTAAAAATTGCTGATAATACCACCCAATTCTATTTTTTGGTGCATATTTTTCAATATCTTTTTTACTAAAAGGATATTTTTTCTCGTCTATAAAAGTAATATCTTTTCTATTTGGAAAATAATTTTCTTTACTAACAACAAAAATTTTTCTATACTCAACAACATTCTTTTTTGCATACTCTATGCTTTTTTTTAAAATTTCTTTATCTTTTTCATGACAGAGAAATAATAAGTCAAATTTCATTTTATAAATCAGCAACTATGTTTTTATATCTTCATCTACCATTAATTTGACTAATTCTTTAAATTTAATTTTTGGTTCCCAATTCAAAATCTTTTTTGCTTTTGAATAATCACCCCTCAATAAAACAACATCGCTTGGACGGAAAAATTGCTTATCTACCTCAATATGTTCATCGGGATTTAAATTTGCAATTTTAAATGCTTCGTCTATAAACTCTCTTATAGTGTGTGTTTCATTTGTCGCGATGACATAATCATCTGGTTTATCTTGTTGTAACATCAACCACATTGCTTCTACAAAATCCCCAGCAAATCCCCAATCTCTTTTAGCATCTAAGTTGCCTAATTTTATTTTATCGAATTTCTTCTCTTTTATTTGTTTAATCCCATCAGTAATTTTTCTTGTGACAAATTCTTTTCCTCGTCTTGGGCTTTCGTGATTGAATAAAATTCCCGAGCAAATAAATAAATTATATGCTTCACGATAATTTCTACACAAATCAAAACCAGCAACCTTGCTCACACCATAGGGGCTTCTTGGGTAAAAAGGCGTTTTTTCTGTTTGGGGTTCTTCTTGAGCTTTTCCAAACATTTCAGAACTTCCTGCAAAATACATTTTACTACTAGGGATTAATTGCCTGAATGATTCTAAAATATTTAATGTTCCATTTATATTTGTATCAAATGTTTGAAAGGGGTCTTTAAATGAATGAGCAACATCACTTTGTGCAGCCAAATGATAAATTTCATCTGGTTTAACTTTTTGAATTGCATCAAAAACACTTGCATAATTTGTTATGTCGCAGGGAATAATTTTAGCATCATTTTTTCTTTTAACTGATTGGTCCTCCAATGCTTTTCGCCGTTCCAAACCATAAACTTCATACCCCTTCTCTAAAAGAAGTTCTGCCAAATAACTTCCATCTTGTCCTGTTATTCCGGTTATTAGTGCTTTCTTCATTTTATAACCTTTAATTCAAATTCTATTTCTGAAGCAGGAATAATCCCTGCTAAAAACTTACAATAGAAAGTATGGTTTATATTTATTATTGGGTTAAAAAGAAAATTCAACTTGCTTGTTCTTCCTGCACTGAAATTTATTTTTACTTTTTGAATTTCGAACATTTTATTCTCACATTTTACTTCATGGGAAAATTTACCTATTTTTGATTGGGGTTAAAATAATCAAATGTAAATGGGCTAAAAAATCTGATGTGGGTTGGGTCACTGTGTTGTTCACAAGAAGCATAAAATGGAACTTTTATTTTAATAATTGCATTTTTCTTGCAGATTCTATACAAATCATGCATTAAAGGGATGAAATTTTTAATATGTTCAAAAATATGCTCTGCCAAAACCTCGTCAGTACTATTATCTTTAAAAGGTAGTGGTGTTTTTTCTAAATTCCAAATAATATCTGGTTTAACTGATTTAGAATTATCAAGATTAACCCAGCCTTTTTTGTAATTAACTCCACAATCAAGATGCAATTTTTTATTCATTAAAAATTATCTAAAAGTGATTTAAATGTTTTTCTATGTTTTATTTCAATGCTTCTTCATATATTTTTCTCAACTTTTCATTTCTTTTTTTAATTGAAAATCTTCTTTCAGCAAGTTCTTTCAATCCTGCTTTTCCCATTTTTTCTCTTAATTTTTTATCTTTAATTAACAATTCTGTTTTTCTTTCAATTTCTTTTATTGTGTCTTTTAAATCTTTAATATTTTCTAAATTTTTAACACACCATTTTTTTGGTTCTTTTATAATAAATCCTGTTTTTCCGTCGGCAATTAATTCTTCTCTTGATTGTCCTTCAACACTAACAACAGGCAAACCAAAACTCATTGCTTCTAATATTGCAAACCCGAAGGTATCTGTATAAGAAGGATATAAAAAAATGTCTGCATTAGGAAATATATCCTTCATTAATTTATCTTTATTCACAAGCCCTAAAAATTTTATATTCTTGTTTGTAGAATATCTTTGCATAATTTCAATTGGAGTGTCAGAAACAACAAACCCTTTCACATTCTCATATTTTTTGGTTAATCTATCCATAATCTCTACTGCATGCAAGCCCCCCTTAAAATAAAATAATCTTGAAACAAATAAAAGGATAATCTCTTTTTTTGAAATCTTTTTAAATTTTGGGATTTCTATTGCAGGATATAGCACTTCTGTTTTATTTTTCAATTCTGGATATTCTTTTAGAAATTCACCTTTGGCCCACTTGCTCCATGTTAAAATTTTCTTACAATTCCTAGATGATAAAAATTTTTTTGAAATAAATTTACTTAATCTGTTAACAGGACCAAAAATAAATTGATTATTATACTCTAATTCCATCACCCACGGCTTATTACACCTGATAAGAGAATGTGCTGAAAATATTAAATCAGCTTCGGCGTTTCCAGGATTTTTAATAATCGGGATTCCTATTTTTATTTTTCTTAAAAACGTTCTTGCTTTATTTTTAAAAGAGAATATCTTTCTAATATCTTTTTTATCTGTTTTAACATTGCTGATATTTTTATCAATATAACTCACTGATTTTGGCGGGCTTTTTTTTAAATATTCATAATAAGAACAATTAGAATATTCCCAAGGGTATTGTAGGTAAATTTTTATCTTTTTCATTTTATAACTTCCAGTTCTATTTCTAGTTCTTTTGCTGGAAACCACCAGCAAAATAATTCCTGATAAATTCTCGTTATCTTAGGGTGCAATCCGAAAACAATCTCAAAAAGTTTAAACTCTTTTCTCCATTTTAATTTTTTGTAATTTGTTTTAAAATTTACATTAGGGATGTGAAAATGTTCTATATGGTTTTTATCAAAGAGGTCAAAAGAAGTCCATGTGAAATATCTTACATGTGTGATATTTGAAAATGCAGATTCTGAAGAAAAATATGGTGTTCTAATTTTTATAATTGCTTTGTTCTTACAAATTCTATATATCTCTTCCATTAACTGAATTAAATTTGTAACATGTTCTATAACATGCGTTAAAACCACTTCGTCGACAGAATTATCTTTGAACGGAAGTTTTTTTTCTAAATCCACAACTTTATCTGGGTTAACCTCTTTAATTTTGTCACAATTAACATATCCTTCCATTTTTTTCATTCCACAACCCAAATTAAGTTTCATAATTTTTTATGTTCCAAATACTTTTTATACTTTTATTTTCTATAATAATATGCAAGAGATTAATAATTTCATCTTAAAACACGAAAAGAAAATATTATTTCTCCTCGTCGCTATTTGTTTGTCTTATACAATTTTTTTCGCAGTCAATACTACAACTCCAAATGGACAAGATACTTATTGGTATATGAATCTTGCAAAAAGTTTGACTTCAGGAGATGGCTACACATTTGAAGGACAATATCCCCATAGTCAATATCCTCCAGGATTACCAATTTTATTAATCCCTTTATTTTTAATTTTTGGAAATATGTATATCGGAGGATTAATTATGATTGCACTTTTTTCTGTCCTAACTTTATTATTAACTTACAAAATTGGAAAATTATTAAGCCCCCTCGTCGCTGTTATTGCAACGATTTTATTATTGTTTCATAATTTATTTGTTTCCTTCACGACTTCAATATTAACAGAGATCCCTTTTGCATTTTTTTCATTATTGGGTTTGTACCTTTTTATAAAAGGTTTTGAAAACAAGAAATATTTTGTATTTGCTTTTCCAGTAATTGCATTTACTTGTTTAATTCGTTATGACGGATTTTTACTTATTTTTCCAATGATTTTTTATACATTTATCAATCGTCAAAAAATAAAAAAATTAATTTTTCAAGATAGTTTTTTAATTGGAATTGTAAGTGGCTCTTTAATTCTAGGCGCATGGTTTTTGAGGAATTTTATTGCTTTTGGGAATCCTCTTTATAGTTCTTATACTGGTTATGATTTTCATCTGGGTTTTTCTTCAATTTATTCCTTTGCAACACTTTTTTTCTTCACAGGTTTTCTCTTTCCTATTTTTGCACTTATCGGGGCTTATTTTATTATCAGGGAAAAAAATAAAATTTTCACCACATTAATTATTTGGTTTTTTTCATATTTAACAATCCATTCTATTTGGGGATTT
>CAZEFN010000033.1:0-10826 GCA_964511585.1 Candidatus Woesearchaeota archaeon | reverse complement strand
TAATTTAAACTTTTCCAAATAATTTTCTTCTCCTCGTCGAAAATTCCGTATAATTTGTAAACTTCCTCGTCAATTTCCCAACCAGATGTTTTGATTACCCATTCAATTATCTCAGAGTTCACACCTAATTTTAAAATCTCTTTTTTCATTTTAGTCCTCTTTATTTTATTAATAGGTTTAATTATTTAAACTTTTATTTTAAACTTCATTAACATAAAATTTATTTGCAAATAACAAAAAGCCATTATTTCAATTAAAGAAAACTCAAAATGTATTAATGAAACAACTCCATTCACAAGTTGACAAAGTTCATTCATTTCCCGCCCCCTCAATCACTTTTTTTTCCTCGCTTCCCCCTTGCTTATCATATTGATATCTAGAATTCCCTCTTTTAATTATTTACCTTCACACCACTCACATGATTTAGTTGGGCAATCCTCATTTAATAATTTTATTGCACTCTTCCAAACTTTCTCTGCCATCTTAACATCAACTTTCATCTTAACTAATTCAGTATCAAAGATTACTTCTCCCGTCGCTGTAACTTCTTTTGGGATATAGAATAATAAGAAAAAATAATCTTCGGTATCATATCCATTCTTTCTTAATAAAAAGTTGTAAATATTTTGTTGTAATCTGTAATGTTCTGCTGTGTCGTCTTTAACTGCATAACCACGAGTTTTATAGTCGAGAACAATTAATTTTTTTCCTTTAACTAAAATATTATCGACGGCTCCGTGAAGTTCGTTTCCATTTTTGTCTTTCCAACTTATTCCTTTAAAATTAGATTGCCAGATTTTTAATTTTTCTTTATCGTCGAATAATTTCATATTTGTGCATTCTCCATTATTGCAAAGTTCTGGAGGTAATTCTTTTTTGTCTCTAAATTTATCAAAGTGAATTTTTAAAATTCTATCCATTCCCGACGGCAAACTTGGAAAAATCCCTGCAGGTCTTTTCCAAACTTTATGTTGTGTTAACCAAAAACAGCGAGGACATTCTTTCATTAGATTTAAAGAACTTGGTGATAACTTATACTTTTCCATCTTATTTATTTTAAAATCATTCCTTCTTCTTATTAACAAGTTCACACCGTTGATTATATTCAATTAAATCATTAATCAATACAGATGCATTTTTTCTAGATTCATTTACAGCATGTGCATCAAGTTTTCCTTTTTTGAAATCATTCCTTGCCTTCACAATATCTTTCAAAGTTCTCAAATCCTGTGGGGTAAACTTTCCTTTTTTAACAAAATCTTTTTCAAACTCATCGATTATCGCTTTTTGTGCTTTTGCTTTTACAAGTGCTTTCAACAATTCAAAGACATCTTTGTAAATCTGTTCAATTGTCTTCTCATTATATCTTTTTTCAATTTGGATTCTTAATTCTTTCAATCTTTTCAAATAAGCGTCTGATTCCTTAACTAATTCATCAATTTCTTTTCCAGAAATTTTATACTTTGGGTCATGTTCATATTTTTTGAATGATTTAACTGCTTTGCCAAGAATTTCAATTTCTGATTGTTTTAGCATTTTTTCTTTTTCGACAAAAATCTTTTTCATTAATTCAGGAGTTTCTTTGTGTGTTGGAGGTGCAGAGCCATAAAGCATTACCATTGCCTGCGACGGATTTAGCACGCCATAATAAACATCAATCATCGCGTCGACTAATCGTCTGTCAACCATTTCTTTTGTTTTCTCAGCTGTTTTCATAAACATATCAATTGATTCTGGAGACGGCTTTAATTTTCCCATTTTCAAAAGTGCTTTCCATGGCATGAAAGTTCCCTTATCATAAATTGGAATGCCGTCGCGAATAAAAGTAAAAATAACAGGATGCGCGTCCTTGACAGAATCCCAAAACTCCGTCAATAAGTATGTCTGAATATGCAGGTCATTTTTAACACTTGCCAATGCACTTGCTTCTCCAACATACTGGTGAATCATTGCTCTTAATCTTTCTTTCAATTCTAATCTTGGCATTCTCTTAACATCAGTATCATTAATAATAACAAACACATCAACATCAGAAGTTTTTGTTGCTTCTCCTCGAAGAAAACTTCCTGAAATAACATAACTTACAACATACTTGTCAAACTTTTGAACAACCAATGATTTATGAATTTCAGCAACCCGCAATGCACCTAAAAATGCCTGGTCATAAAGCGAGAAAGACATTGCAATTCCTCCGAGCAATTCAAATTTTGAATCAAGACAAATTTCCCAGATATCAACAGGTGTCTTGACCTGCAACCAGATTTTCTGCTTTAAATTTTTCTGTAGTTTTTCAATCTCGTCGATAATTTCTTTTTTTATTTTTGGAACTTCTTTAAATTTTTTTTCAGGAATAATCATAAAAAGTTGAATATATTTTTCTGTCTCTTTTGGAATTTCTTCTTCATCTATAAAAAATTTTAATGCCTGTGGTGGTAAAATACTCAATGACAATGTAAAAGGATATTTTTTAACAATAAAATTTTTTAATTTCTCCAGTTCTTTTTTTGTTTTATCCATGTCTTTTTTAATTTCATCAGAATTTTTAGGAATTATTTTTTTGTTCTTATATTTTCTATCAAGATTCATTTCAGGGATTTCATTGTCATCCTTTTTAGCCATAATAAATTAAAAAACATTCTTTTATAAAAGTTGCTACTTTTAGAAGAAAATTATATGCGCGGTCCGGGAAAGCTCAAGCCCACACTCGCTTTCAGTTGTGAGGCGAGGCTTGTGTAAACTCTCGTCGTGGGTCACTTCGTTCTCCGTTGTCCGAAATTTCAGTTTCGAACAAAACCCTCGGGTTCTCATCCCGAATATGCGCGGTCCGGGAATCGAACCCGGCTCTCTTCGTTGGCAACGAAAAATTCTACCGATAAACTAACCACGCATAAAAAATATTAGAACAAAGAGTTTAAAAAATTAATGAAGATATTTTTTATTTTAATATAAATAACAATATGGGCCCACCAAGAGTCGGACCTGGATCTGCTCGGTGTAAATGAAGTGTTCTACCAGACTAATGGACCTTACATTACAATAAGTCATAGACTTTTAAAGTTTACTTTTGTTGAAAAATCTTTTAACTAGCCCGAAAAAGCCTTCTTTCCTTACAAAGAACTTTATTTTCTTAGAATTTTCTTTTGCAGAAGAGTATCCTTCCTTAATTCCCTCATCAATTTTCTCAAAACTGCTTATCTTAATTCCCTCGAGGTTGGGGGAAATTACCAATATTCTTTCAGAGTTTATCATATTTTTTTCTAGTAAAGCCAGATTAATTAAATTGTATACCCCCAAAAATGTTTTAACAAGATTTGAAATTTTTGAGGTATCTTCTTCGGTAACGGCGGTTTCATAAGTTTTTTGAAGAGTTTTTACGCCGGCCAGATTTACTGCAATTATATAATCTGGATTTTTTGATTCAAGTGTTTTTATTGGAAGATTATTTAAAATTCCCCCATCAACTAAAATTCTTTCTTTATTTTGGACAGGTATAAAAATCCCGGGAATTGAAATGCTTGCTTGAACTGCTTTAACTAAATCCCCTCTATTAAAAATAACTTCTTCAAGATTTTTTATATCTGCAGCAACAACAAACAGCGGTTTTTTCAAATCTGAGAACTTTTTTCCTTTGAAAATTTGATTAAGGTAGTTTTTAATTTTTTCCCCTTTGATTAATCCTTTTCTGGAAAGAGTAAAATCAAATAATTTTTTGAATTCTGTTTTTTTTGCTAGATTTTCAATTTCCTCTGCAGTGTAACCAAGGCAATGCAAGGCTCCTATTACTGCTCCAATACTTGTTCCTGCTACATAATCTATTGGAATTTTATTCTCTTCTATCCATTTTAAAACCCCTATGTGTGCAAATCCTCTTGCCCCGCCACCTCCTAAAACAAGACCTATTTTTTTTCTTAACATTAGATAAAAAGAGTTAGGGGTTTTATTAAACTTTGGTTTAGTTGTTTCTTTTTTTAAGTAGTGGTCCCACCAGGAGTCGGACCTGGATCTGCTCGGTGTAAACGAGACGTCTTAGCCGTTGGACTATGGGACCTAATAATACTATTTTATTTTTTATTAAAAACCTTTCGCAGAATTATTTTTCTTCAATATACTTTATTTTTCTTAATTCTTTTTCAATTTTCTTTTCTTTTCTTTTTCTTCCCCATTTTGTTACAGAAACCATTATTATTATCACAACAATTGTAACAATAATTGCAGAAATAAGCTGATAGATATAAACACTTTCTAAAAGTCCGGCACGTGCGAGATATTCATCCAGAGCTTCTTTAATCGCGTCTCTCCAGACTAGTGCGATAATAAAGCCAAAACTTGCAACAACAGGTCGGAAATATCATTACGGACTTCTTCTTTAATGGCATATAATTCTGAACGCAAATTTTGCAAAATATCATTCCTCTTTTCAACCATTAAGAAATAACGGTTCAACTTTTATAAATCTTTTTAAAACCTTTATGGCTTTTAATTAAAAGAGATTAAAATGTATTTTATTCCATTTATCGGCGCATTTTCACTTGCAACAATTGCTTTGATGGAAAAACTGGTTCTAAGAGTGAGAAAACTGAGCATAGAAAAAATGCAGGTTTATTCTTTTTTTGCGAGCGTGATAGTCATGCTTCCAATAATTTATTTTTTCTGGAATATAAAATCAGGAGCATTTGATTCAAAAAACATATTAATTTTTATATTAATAATAATTTTCTCAGTGATTGCAAATCTCCTATCTTTTTATTCTCTAAAAGGAAAAGAACTTACGAATATTGAACCTGCGAGAATGCTTGAACCGTTGTTTGTTGTAGTTCTTGCGATTATTTTTAGTTTTTTCTCGTTGCTGTATGATAGGAACTTAAATATAATAATCCCTGCATTAATAGCAGTGAGTGCGTTAATTTTATCTAACACAAAAAGACACCATCTTCATTTAGACAAATATATTCTCGCGGCAATTGGAGGGAGTTTTTTCTTTGCAGTTGAATTGATTTTGTCGAGGCTAATTCTGGAATTTTATTCTCCAATATCTTTTTATTTTTTAAGAAATCTTGCTGTTTTATTCCTGAGTTTTATTATCTTTAAACCTAAATTAAAAGGCACATCATCAAAAATAAAAAGAGAGATATTTTTCATCGGATTTTTATGGGTTGTTTACAGATTAGCAGTTTATTATGGCTACATTCACGTCGGTGTTATAACAACAACACTTATTCTTTTATTGGCTCCTGTTATAATTTATTTCTTTGCATGGAAATTTCTTAAGGAAAAACCAAATTGGAAAAATATTATTTCAGCAATAATAATTTTGGGTTGTGTTTTTTATGTTGTTGTTTGGTGAAAAAGAAAATAAGAAGTTAATAAAATTTGTTAGTTAATCATTAAGTAACATTTGATTTGCTAAAGCATAAAATTCTTTTTTACTTTTTCTTTCCCAACTCCAACTCTTTAAATTGTATCTCATTTTTCCACCATATTTTTTTATTAACTCCTTGTAATTAATCCTTCCAAAAACTCTTTAATTTCACATCCATTACATTTGTTAGGATGATAATCACATCTTGATAAATCATCACTAATTCCATCTTCTGTAATTAAATCACACCATTCTAATGAATCTAAAAAGTCTTCATCAATTAAATCAGTTCTCTCTAAATTGTTCATTCATAACTTCCATAAGGATTCATACCAGGCATTCCCGACGGCATTCCACTCTTATTTCCTCCAGAAGCAATTACATCATCAATACGCAAAATCATTGTGGCAACTTCTGTTGCAGATTGAATTGCCTGACTCTTAATTTTATATGGCTCAATAATTCCTGAATTCAGGACATTTTCAATTTTATTGACAAACAAATTCAAACCCGCATGTTTTTCCCCAGAATCGTGCTTTGCTTTTAATTCTGTTAAAACATCAATAGGGTCAAGCCCGGCATTTTCTGCAAGAGTGATTGGAATAAATTCAAGTGCATTTGCAAATTCTTCAATAGCCAATTGTTCTCTTCCAGAAAGTGACTGCCCAAAGTGTTTTAATCTTCTTGATAATTCAATTTCAATTGCACCGCCTCCAGGGACAACTAATCCTGTTTTCAAAACAGAAGCAACAACGCCCAGGCCGTCCCTAATTGCCCGTTCAACCTCGTCGATAATATGTTCGGTCCCGCCGTGCACGAGAATAGTTACTGCCTTTGGGTTTTGGCAACCGCGAATATAAGTAAATGTTTCTTTACCTGTTTTGACTTCCTCAACAATTGCTGCATTTCCAATCTGACTTGATTCAAGTTCATTTAAATTACTGACAATTCTTCCTCCTGTTGCTTTTGCAAGTTTTTCCATGTCGCTCAGTGCAACCCGACGACAAGCATAAATTCCTGATCTTGAAAGCAAATATTGTGCAAAATCATCAATTCCTTTTTGACAAAAAACAACATTTGCTCCAGATGCCTGAACTTTTCCAATCATATTTTTGATTGTTTTTTCTTCTTGTTCAATAAAACTTTGTAATTGCTCTGGCGATGAAATCGAAACTTTTGTATCAATTTCAGGATTTTTCAATTCAAGAGCAAAATCAATTAATGCAATTCTTGCGCTTTCAATTTTTTTCGGCATGTCATTTGAGACGCGTTCTTTATCGAAGACAATTCCTGCAACTAATTCTGTATCTTTCAAACTTTCGCCCCTTATTTTTTCAATTTTTATATCATTCAAATCAATTTTTTTGTCTTCACGAACATGCTGAATGGCTTTGATAATTATATCTGCAAAATAGGATTTCATTCCTTCTGCACCTTTTCCTGTCATAGCAGTAATTGCAATTTGTTTTAGAATATTTTCATCGTCTTCAACTTTTAGTGCAATGTCCTCTAAAATTTCCTGGCACTTGTTTGCTGCAATTCTATAACCCTGTGTAATCACAGTTGGATGAATTTTTTGGTCAAGTAATTTTTCAGCATTTTCCAAAAGTTTTCCTGCAATCATAACAACAGAAGTGGTTCCGTCGCCAACTTCATTATCCTGTGTTTTTGAAATATCAACCATCATTTTTGCAGCAGGATGTTCTATTTGCATTTCTTCTAAAATCGTAACTCCGTCGTTAGTAACAACAATCTCCCCTGTCGGAGAAACCAGCATCTTGTCCATTCCTTTTGGGCCGAGCGTGGTTTTCACAACTTCAGAAACCATTCTTGCAGCGAGGATATTATTTCTCTGAGCATCTTTTCCTAAAAGTCGCTGAACATCTTCTGGCATCAGAACAAATGGTTTGTTATTACCCATATAAAATCCTCACACTCTCTATTTTTAAAAATTGTTGTGATAGAATTCACTATTGAGTTTTAAACAATATTTATAAGAGTTAATTTCCTTGAGGATAATGAAAAGAATACTCGTAGCAGACATAATGACGCGCGACCCGATTACAGTTAAACCAGAAACAAATCTTTTTGAATGTGCTAAAAAAATGGTCAAGGCAAAAGTCGGAAGTTTACTGATTGCAAATGATAAGAAACTCGCGGGGATAATTTCTAGGAGTGATATCCTTTGGGCAATCATAAAGAAATCAAAAGAGGATTTAGGAAAAATAAAAGCAATTGAGATTTCTCCAAAAAAAATAGCAACGATAAAACCCTCTAATACAATTGAAGAAGCAATAACAAAAATGAAGCAGGTTAAATTCAAAAAACTTCCAGTTATTCATGAAAAAAAACTTGAAGGCATGATAACTATAAGAGACATTCTAAATTTTAATCCAGACCTTTATCCAGAGCTCGAGGAGATTGAAGAAATCAGGGACTTTTCCAAAAAATTAAAGCGAGTAAAAAAAGCACAAAACATCATCGAAGGAATATGCGAGGAATGCGGAAACAACGACTTACTTTATAGATTCAACGGGATGCTTGTTTGTGAAAATTGCAGGGATTCAAAATAACGAAGAATATTTAAATAAAGTTTTTTTAATTTAATAAAGAGGATAATATGTCAGAAAAAAATAAAATTTTTGGAAGTAAAGTTAAATGGGTTGGAGTTTCAAACTGGCGTGCTCTCTACAAATTCTGTTATGATTGGCTAATGGATGAAACAGGACTCAACTGGCTTCAGGAAGAAAAATACGAAGAAACACTCAAGGGAAACCAAAAAGATATTGATGTTAAATGGGTTGGACCAAAAAAACTAACAGATTATTTTAGAATTTGGATAGAAGTAAAATTTGAAGTCAGGAATCTTGAAGAAGTTGAAATAAATAAAGATGGCAAAAAAACCAAAGCAAATAATGGCCGATTTAAAATTACAGTTGACGGGTATCTTGAATGTGATTATCAGGGAAAATTTGAGAGAAGTGCGTTTGAAAAATTCTTGCGAAGTGTTTATGAACGATGGGTGATTCCGTCGAGAATTGACCAGTTTGAAGGAAAAATTTTCATGGAGTGTGATGAGTTTCTTAATCAAGCGAAGGCATTTATGACAATTGAAGGACAGCACGAATTCAGGGAGCCGACTGTAAAAGAATAACATAGAAATCTTTAAATAAAACTTTTTCTCTGGATAAATATGAAAAAAATAATTTTAATTTTTGCTTTAACATTATTAATAAGTTCTGTAACAGCGCTTGATTTGGAGATTACAGAAAGAAATTCAGGAAGCATATTAATTGCAGATTCACAAGAAAAATTAACATTTGAATTGACAATAACTAATCTTGGTTCAACTGATTATATGAAATTTTATAATCTTCAGGGGTTCAGCATGTTTCCTATTGGGACGACTCCGATAAATGCTGGAGAGACAAAAGAAATTAAATTGGAAATTTCTCCTATTGGAAAAATCAGAGAGAGAGGGCAATATGTTTTTAAGTATTTTATCGAGGGTGCTGGAAATTCCAGAATTGAAGAAGAACTAAGATTTGAAATATATGAATTAAATGAAATTCTTGAGATTGGTTCTGAAAAAGTTGATTTGGATAAAAATACAATTATTCTTTATGTGCAAAATAAAGAGAGAAAAAATTTGGATAACTTAACTGCTGTCTTTAAATCAAAATTTTTTGAAGTAGAAAAAACGTTTTCATTAGAACCAGAAGAAGAAAAAGAATTTGAAATTGTGCTTGAAGGCGAAGATGTGAGTCGTCTTGCAGCAGGTTTTTACACGCTTGATGCAGAGGTAAAATATAAGGAAGCAAAAACTGATTTGGAAGGCGTAATAAAATTTGCTGAAAGAAGTGACTTGAAAATTGAAGAAGAAAATTACGGCTGGTTAATTGACACCCAATTAATAAAGAAAATAAACAACGGGAATGTGGAATCAAAGACAGTAATTTCTGTTCAAAAATCTTTTTTGTCGTCGTTGTTTACAACATTTTCTCTGGAACCTGACATTACAGAAAAAAAAGGTTTTGAAAGATATTATATATGGGAAAAAACTCTAAAACCCGGCGAGTCACTTGAAGTGAAAGTGAAAACAAATTATATTTTTCCAATATTGATTGCAATTTTAATTGTGTTTATTGCATTTTATCTGAAAATTTATCTGACAAATGATTTGGTTTTGAAAAAGAAGATTAATTTCATGCATTCAAAAACAGGAGATTTGGTTTTGAAAGTTTCTATTTTAATCAGTGCAAAAAGATATATTGAAAACGTGAGTGTCCTCGATAGGTTGCCTGCATTGGTAAAATTGCATCCAAAGTTTGGCGGGGAAATTCCTGCACGTGCCGACGAGAAAAAACGAAGAATTGAATGGAATTTTGAAAAACTCGAGGCTGGTGAAAAAAGAATTGTGTCTTATATTGTTTATTCTAAAATAGGAGTTCTTGGAAAATTTGCTCTTCCTCCAACAACAGCAATTTATGAAAAAGAAGGAAAGATAAAAGAAACAGAATCAAACAAAGCATATTTCATGGCAGAGGAAAGGAAAAGGAATGCAGATGATTAGAAAATAAAAATTCTCTCTGAAATTTTTTTCAGAATAACTCTTTCTTTATTTTCATCAAAAGTTATTTTAAACTTATCAAAAAAACCATTTCTCCCTAAAAGAGGAGGAATTTCATCTTTTCCTAATATTACCTGAACAGGGATTATAAATTCGTAATTTTCATGATCTTTTTTTACTGCGATAGAAACACGGCTATTAATTACCTCAACATCACCACCAATTCCGTGTGATTTTTCTTTTTTACCACTAAGATTTATATCCAAAAACCTTGCCAACCCTTCTGGGATTACAGAAACATCTGCTCCAGAGTCTAAAAGACAGATAACTTCTATTGGTGTAGAATTATTTCCAAAAAAAGTTATTGGGATACTTGGAGTTTTTACCTTTGTGCCTTTTTTATATGAATTGATTTTATATTTAAAAGAAATAGTCATCCTAATAAATCATGGTTCCTTCTTCTGGAACTTTAGCTAACATAAATTTTTTATTTGGATATTTTTTTTTCGCTTCTTCAATTAACTCTTGGATATCTTCTCCTGAAGCAATAATAGAATCATTAAATATTATAATCCATTTTCCTTTATAATTATCCAAATCCGCGTGGAGAAATGTGTTATAATTAGGGTCTTCTCTCATCTTAGTTTTAACTAATTAAAATTTATAAATCTTCCTAATTCTTTTTTGAGTTCTTCATGAGAAATAAGACAATTATTCTCTTTTTCTTTTTTATAATTTTCAATTGCAATTATATCTTCTCTTGTTAAAATTCTGTCTGATATAATCAAAGAATTATCTTCCATAATTTATAAGGTATTAATTAGTTTTTATAATTTTCTAAAGAGAGGAAGGATTATGTTTGTTTTTTAACCAATCTCAGATAAATTAATTTACTCA
>CAZEFN010000032.1:0-1632 GCA_964511585.1 Candidatus Woesearchaeota archaeon | reverse complement strand
CAGTTCCAGCAGGAACAGAATTGGATTTTGTTATTGTAAACAACTTTCCACAAATGTTAGTTCCAGGTACATATACACTAGAAACAAAGATAGTCCCAGCACTGTAAACAACCAAATTTATTTTTTTATTTTCCAATTTATTTTTTAAGGAAAAACAAATGAAGCCCTCGCAAAGAGGGTTTTCATAATCATAAACAAAACAAGGAAAAAACAAATCACAAAAAATGGAAAACATAGACGAGAAAATCAATAAATTAAGTGAAGAAGAAAGAAAAATATTTTCAGATAGGTTAATGGATAATCTATATGATAGGGAATGGTGCAGGAGACACAGAATAAATTATGTTGACCCGCACATTCTAACTGTTAAAGAGGAAACATACAGAGAAATTTATGGAGAAAAAAATGCTGGAAAATAAAATCATCAATAAAAGTGAAAGGAGGACAAAGTTTAAATATCTTTGAGAGTTTTTGTTTTTATGGAATCTGTAAATCTTGAAACCCTAAATAAAAATGTTTTGCATCTTATGAAAGATGTTGCAATTATCAAAGAACAGTTTGAAGATTGTTTTTTAACTGCAGAAGAAGCGCGAAATGTTGAAATTGCAGAAAAAGAACTTGAAGAAGGAAAGACAACTTCTCTTGAAGATTTGAAAAAAGAATTAGGATTATGAAAGTAGAATTTTCAAATATTTCAAAAAAATTTCTAAAAAAGTGTCGGCAAGAAGATGCGAAGAGAATTATTCAAAAAATAGAACTTTTGTCTTCTAATCCATTTATTCCAGAGAGCATAAAATTGTCAGGTTCAAAAGATTTATTTCAAATAAGAGTTGGAAAATACAGAATTATTTATAAAATTAAAAATGAAAATTTATTGATTACAGAAATTGGAAAACGAGGTAATGTTTACAAATGAATAAAAAAATAGCGACGCTGATTGGAGAAAAAATATGAAGATAAACCAGATAGTAGAACACAGAAAAACTTATAAAGATTTAATTAGTTATAATAATAGCATATTCCCCAGTGATCCTACGGGGTCGCTGGATGTTTTTAATTTCTTAGGAGGGTTTTTCTATGAATAAAACTTTAGTATTTATTGATGAGGGTTTTTTGTCTAAAATTTCTAAATTCTTTGGAAAAGGAGAATACTTGAAGTTTGATAAAATTAAATTTGCTAAGATGATTTCTAAAAAAAATAAAAAGGGTTCAAACAGAGTGGATGAACCCCGCAATTATCTAACACGCAATTGTAATAAAACAAATAATACGAAATATTTAAATGTTTCTATAGACTTAGCAGATAATCATGCCGATATGGCAGAGTGGTTATTGCAATTGTCTAACACGCAATGCTCCTTTGGAGTCGAGGGTTCAATTCCCTCTGCCGGCGTGATTAATATTCCTTATAAAAAACTCTCTAAAGAGGACTTTCAATGAAAAGAAAAATAGCGACGCTGATTGCAGGGATTTTGCTAATCGGGATTGTGACAGCTGGGCTTGTTCCTTGGTTGTCTAATATAGTTAGTGGAAGTGTTGAAGTGCGGGGGCCGGTGTTTTATTTGAGCAATACAAAAGTAACAATTAATAATGTAGATTCTCGTGCTTTAAATTTAAATAATTATGATGGGA
>CAZEFN010000031.1:0-2719 GCA_964511585.1 Candidatus Woesearchaeota archaeon | reverse complement strand
AAAACCAGATGAAGAGATTGAATTAGGGATTTATTTTTCAAAAAGTGTTTAAGAGAAAGTTCTTGAAGGACAACTGAAAGCACAAACAGCTTCGGGAATAAATGCCTACACAGGAATAATGGTTATCTATCTTCAAAATTATGAATTAACAGAAGCAGAAGAAAAAGAATCTGTCATTAAAACATGTTCAGAGATGAACGGAAAAGTTTGCGAAACAGATGAAAAATGTTCTGTTGATTTAACTTATGCAAAGGACGGAATTTGTTGTGAGGGTAATTGCGTCAAACAGGAAACAACTTCATATGGCTGGCTTGGTTGGTCAATTTTAATAATTATTGTTCTTGGAATTGGATGGTTCTTCTTCAAAAAATATCGCGGAGTAAAAAGTGAAGCAAAACTTCCATTCAAAAGCAATAAATCTTTTTCAAATCTTCCAGAACAATTTCCTCCCCTACCAAAACAAATTTTTAAAAAACCTTCTCCTGAAAAAATTGAAGAAAATAAAAATTTAGAGGACGATGCTTTGAAAAAATTGCAGGAATTCAAGAAAAAGTACGGGAAAAGATAATGAGTTGCCGACGGAGTTTTGAAAAGATTTTTATATTATTTATTTATAAAATAAAATGTTTGAAGATACGAGAATTAAAAAGAGAATAGATGTTGGAGAATTCACTAAATTTCTTTGTGAATATAATAAAGAACAAATTAAATGCACAGAGCATACTTTCTTTAGATTAAGTGAAAAACAAAGGAAAATTTATAGTTGTGATGAATTAAAAAGAATTCTTATTTGTGAAAAACCCTTTTTAGTTGGTTTTCAGTATAATCAAAAATATTCTGTATTCTATAAATATAATAATAAAAATCTTAAAATAGTAATTGATATTGCTGACAGAAAGATTAAAATAGTTACTCTCTATTTTATAGAAGAATGGCAAATACCAAAGATATAAAACCAAAACATTTGGAAGCAGAAGGAGAAATGGATTATGATTTTGCAAATGATATTTTGTTTTTCAAAGTTAAAAATAGAGAATATAATTTTTCTATTGAGTTCAGAAATATGGTTATAGATATTGATGAAGAAAAATTTATTGTTGGAATACAGATTTTTGAAGCGTCGGAATTTTTAAAAATGTCTAAATTAAATTTGAGAGAGATTTCAAGATGGAATTTTAAAGCAAAAATAGATGAAGGAATAATTGAATTTCGGCTTAATTATCAGGTAAAAATAAGAAACAGAATTTTTGAAAAAAATCCAATAATAATTCAGGAGAATAAATCAAATCTTCCAAGTCCGCAGATTGTAAGCACAATTTAGAATTTACCGACGGGTTTGTTGGGTTTTCAAAACCTAAATTTTTGTATTTTAATCGGTTTTATCCCAAAAGGATTTGTTTTAATATTACTTTTCTTTCTTCTTTTTTCAACTTTCTTTAATCTTTCATCATGTGTTTTTATATTGTGACAATCTGCACATAAAGCTTGTAAATTTTCTATTCTACTTTTTCCTCCTCTATAAACTTCTTTAATGTGGTCAAAATGTGTCGCTCTCATATCAAGTGGTTTTGGGCATTTCGCACATCTATTTTTTTGTCTCGCTAAAACTTCATTTTTTTGAGATTTAGAAATTGGTTCTCTTTTATTTATTTTACTTAATGAATTTCCGTAAATATCATAAGTAATTTTATTTCCAAATATATCTTTTATTACCTAACAGTATTAAGAAATTTATAAATTTATCTTATTTGCATTTCCCTTTCCTTTTCTCCTCACTATTTTCCCTTCCTAACTTTCTTCTCTTTTTTCCCGTTGCTGTCTCCTATTTCTCCTTTCTCTTTCTCACTTTCTTTTCCTTTTTTCCTTCGCTGTTTTCTACTTTTTCAGGATTTTCTTCCCTAATTTCAAAACCAGCCTCTCTCATTTTCTGTTGCATTTGTGCATTTTGCATTTGCAAAACTCGTGCAACTTCATCATAACCATGAAGCCGTCGTGCAAGTTCATTAAGAATACTATTTCCGTCGTTGTTTGTCATATCTAAACTTTTAGGGGAAATAATATCAATATGTGCCGGCATGTATTTGAATGTTAGTAAAAGCAGATTAAATAATGATTCAACCTCAACTTCAATTTCTGCAAAATCCGAATAAAAATCTTTCTGTTCTTTTATCTCCTGAGCCTCTCCGATTTTTTCACTCACAATTTTAACATCTTTCTCGTCGCCAATACTCTTGATTAATTTTCCAAGTATCTCTTTCAGATGTTCAGGAGGTCTGCCAATAATTTCTAAAATCATTATTGCCCTAATTGGTTCATTCAATTTCATCTTTGTTTTGTTTTTTTAATTTTAGCACAAACAACAAACCAAGCAAAATACTGAACACAACAAATCCATAAACAGCATAATTGCTCTTGTCTAATTTTTTCAAATCTCTTTCTTCTTTTATATCTTTTGGTGCAAGGTTAATAACTTCGCCTGTTTTAATTTCAATAATTTTTTCTGCAACAATTTTTGACTCTTCTTTTTCTTCTTCCATTTTATCTTCTTCAACACACGCCAACCCCTGACTTTTTATTCTTTTAAGAGTTGCCTCGGCAATTCCATAAGCATTTACTAAATCATCTAAACTTTCATAAGGTCTTTCGTCGACTATTGCCTGTGCTTTCCCAGGCCCGATTCCAATCAGTTCATCTAATTCTTCTAATGACGCAGAATTAA
>CAZEFN010000030.1:0-3394 GCA_964511585.1 Candidatus Woesearchaeota archaeon | reverse complement strand
TCCTCCAAAAGTTGAAAAACTTGTCATTGTTGTTCCTAATGCTCCAGTAGCCCCTAAGCCCGCAACACCTCCTGCAACACCCCCTGCAATAACTAATGCTGTTGCTGCATCTCCCTGAATTCCAAATGCTTTTGCAGCAAGAGAACCAATCATCAATCCAATTCCAATACCAGATGCAGCCGCACTTATAGAACCAAGAGTTGTAGCAGCAGATTCACTTAATTCTATTATCACAAGACTTGGAAATGCTTCTCCTATTACCATCCCTGCACTAATCAGCGTTCCTGTCGCAAATGATATAGTCCCTAATAACATCACCCCCTTTTCAAAACTGCTTGCTTCTTGTTCTTCTAAATTTGCCCCACCAGAATTTCCAGTAATTGCTTTAAGAATTTGCGGGATACTATTTGGCTTTGCAAACTGGCTTTTATTTACTTCTGCATATTTCTTGTAGTCCTCCCATGAAACACCTGGGGCATTTTCAACAACTGCATTGTTTGTTCCGTCGCCAAGATAATTAACATAACTTCCGCAATCACCGAGGGAAATGCACAAGTCATTCATTTGTTCTGAAAAAGCACTGTTTTCACAATTACAATTATTTTTACATCCCCATTTTCCTCTCCAATTTTTTACATAACGCACCTCGCATTTCTGACTCGCCATTGAACAAATATTCTGTGACTCAATATATTCTTCTCTTGTCAGGTCAAAACCCTTTGGATATGCTCCGACACAAACATCAAATTTAAAATCAGAATCAATGTTAATTTTTTTTACAACACAATATTCATTTTCCTTGCACGCTTTCATATCTTGCCTTAAATTATAATTTAGACATTTTGTTGCTTCATTTAAAACACATGCTGCTGTTGTAAAAGATTTTCCATCTCCTCCTTCTATTTTTGCCTGAACGCAAATTTGTCCTCGATAATCAGCACACGGATCAACTTTTATTTTCCCGTCAATGCACATTCTTTTCCAGTGTCGGCTTCCAACAGTATCTTTTCCGTCGCCAATAAAAGAATCATAAACACACCAGCTTTCTCCATTCAATCTTTCGTTTCCATTTTCATCAATACAATTCAAGTTTTCACAAATAAAATTTCCGTCTTTCACTCCTTTTTCTAAAAGAGAAGATTCAGAACAAATGCTTCCTAAAAAATAATTACAATTTCCGCAATTAACTGAATTTGTATTTGATTTTCCAGCACCACAACTTTCTGATTTAATCAAAACTTTTCCATCATTCCACGATGCATCTTTGTCAGAAGAATAAATATTTTCCCTGTTCCCACAACTATCAAACCAGTAAATCTCATCTTTTCCGTCAATGCATCTGATTGAAGATTGCTTTTCGCAAGTTGTATTCAAACTTTCTTTTGAACACAGATTTCCTTCTGAAAATTTTCCTCCAAGACGAATGCATTCACTTTCTGTTCCAAACTTGCAAATTCCATTTTCAAAAACACACGCCCCTTCAATTTGATTTGCTTTAAGTGCGAGGCATTCATATTCTGTTCCAAAATTTCTGAAATCTTTTTCAAATCCAAAAATAAGTGAAAGCAATTCACATCTTTTTTCTGTGATAAACTGGACTTCATTTCCGAGAACACAGCAGTCCTTTTGGCATTCCAGTAAATTACAATTTTTTTCATTTTTCCAGATTCCTCTGTTTTCCTCGCATTTTGCTCTCGGAGACATTGTTGTGCAAAGTCCTTCTTCGTCGTCGATGCAACAGCCAATCTGGCATTCAGAATAAGAAGAACATTTTGTCGGAACAATATCCGCAGCACAATTTTCATAATTTGAGAGAACATCCTGGCAAATTGCACCATCATTTGTTTTTTCACAACAGCTAAATGTTTCAGCACTTACAAAAGGCAAGATATCTGATTGATAAATATTATAATTTATTGAAACAATCATCATTACTAATAAAAAAATCTGAAACACACAAACTGTTATTAAAAAATTTCTTTTCATCTTCTCAACCTCTTTTTTAATTCTTCAATCACTTTTTCATCACAACCCACTTTTCCAATAATATGTTTCCCATTTCCAAAACCCTCTTTATAGTGAAAATCACTTCCTCCAGTTAAAACTAAATTATATTTTTCAGAAATGTTTTTTATCTTTCTAATAATTTTTTCTGTCCTGTAATTTTCTTTATCGCCATTATTTAATTCAACTCCATCTAAACCCGCTTTAATATATTTTTTAATATTTTTTTCTTTCAAGCAATCTGGATAAATCCAGGGATGTGCAAGAACAGCGACGCCGCTGGCTTTTTTTATTCTCTTAATCGCCTTGACAAGAGAAATTCTTTTTTTCTTTGGTTGAAATTTTTTAATTTTATTATAAAATTCTTGGCTCTCTTTTTTTTCAAAATGAAAAAAATTAATAACATATGCCGTATTGATATTCCCTTTTGCTTTTGGAAATTTTTTTACAATATCCTTAAAATCAATATTATAACCTTCTTTTTTTAATTTTTCACACCATTTTTTTGTGTAATAATCATTTTTCTTTGCACTTTTTTCAATTTGTTTTGCAAACTTTTTATTTTTATAATTTATAAAATATCCCAAGACTTCTGTTCCATTTGCTCTAACTTCAACTCCAGGAATAACTTTGATTCCAATTCTTTTTCCTTCTCTAATTGCCTCATCAATTCCTTTTATGGAATCATGATCTGTTATTGCAATATTTTTTACTCCTGATTTTTTCGCAAGTCGCACAACTTCTGCAGGGGACAATTCTCCGTCAGAATAATAAGTATGAATATGCAAGTCAGTATTTTTCATTTTACATTCCTGCTGGAATAACACACCCCCTTACAGCGAATCTGAAGATTTCTTTACTTTTTTTATGTTTAAGAGTGTAGATAGTGTCTGAATCTCCTGTCTTGAATTTATCAAGTTCAAAACCTGGATTAAGCAACATAAAACCAACTTGTTCAAAATTACAATACTCTCCTTCCTGGCTCAAAATCTCCTGCGCAATCGTCGACAAATCATAAAGATAACTATTCACAGAAACTTTGAACCCTTTCTGATTTGAACCAACTTCATTTTTTTTCATTGAAATTTCAGCATCAATATTTACATTTATTCTCTTCGGAATAAACTCTATTTCAAAATCCCTATATTTTGAATTAACTTCATAATTTTCTTTTTGCAAACCAGCAATCAGATTGTCATAACAATCTTTAACTTCGTTTTTTATTTCATTTTTAATCTCATTTTTTATATGCTGAATTAACATTGGTTGTTGCATAACACACGGCACATAATAATTTTCAGTATAACACAAGTAAGATATTTCACTATAATCTGTCTCGTCGCTGAACTTGAATTTTTTTGAAAATTGTGGTTCTACATAACCTCCTTGA
>CAZEFN010000029.1:0-7749 GCA_964511585.1 Candidatus Woesearchaeota archaeon | reverse complement strand
ACTGTTTTTCATACTTATGTTGGCGAGAGACTTCCAAAAGAAGCAGTAAAAATACTTGTTAAAAAAATTGCAGAAAAATTTAATCTTCCTTATTTTACAATCACTCCTACTTTTTCAATTTGTCCTATTCATGGTTACTTGTCTGGCGAGCATGATTTTTGTCCTATCTGCGACAAGGAGCACGGAATTGTCAGAGGCAAGAACAATGAAATAATTAAACAAGTGGAATCCCCACAACAGGAGGTGTAAAATGGAATTTGAAGGAACAAAATGCGAAATTTTCAGCAGAGTTGTCGGTTACATAAGGCCTGTGCAACAATGGAACGAAGGAAAATCTGCAGAATTTAAGATTAGGAAAACATTTAATGTAAGTGGAGAATAATATGATAATCGCCGGAATTCAAAAATTGACACTAATTGATTATCCTGAAAAAATAGCATGTACTTTATTTTTGCATGGATGCAATTTTCGATGTGGGTTTTGTCACAATCCAGAATTGGTTATAAAACAGCCAGAAAAAATTTATACAGAAAAAGAAATTTTTGATTTTTTAGAAAAAAGAAAGCAATACCTCGACGGAGTTTGCATAACTGGTGGCGAGCCATTGTTGTCATTGGATAAAAATTTTTTAAGGCAAATAAAAAATTTGGGGTACAAAATAAAGGTTGATACTAATGGAAGTTTTCCTGAAAAATTAAAAGAAATCATTGATGAAGGATTAGTTGATTTTATTTCAATAGATATTAAGGGGAGCAAGGAAAAATATAAAAAAATTATTAATGCAGAAGTTGATTTGAATAAAATTGAAGAGAGTTTTAGGACAGACCATAATTTTGGAAATTATGAGTTTCGAACTACAATAATTGAGGAATTTCACGACGCTGATGAAATCAGAAAAGTAGGAGAATGGATTAATGAAACTTGTGGGGGAAAACCAAAAAAATATTATTTGCAAGGTTTTAAGAATAATGGAAAATTTATAGATGAGAATTATAAAATGAAAAAGGATACAGCTGAAAATTACCTCAATGAATTAAAAAAAATTGCAGATAAATATTTTGAATTTGTTGGAGTTAGAAAATGAAAGAAAATCTAAAGCAAAAAGCACTTGATTATCATAAAGCGAATGAAAATTCACGAGCAGGAAAAATTGGAACTGCAATTACAAAACCATGTAAAAATGCAGAAGATTTATCTCTGGCTTACACGCCGGGTGTTGCTTTTCCTTGTTTGGAAATTGCAAAAGATAAAGAACTTGCTTATAAATATACAAACAAAGGAAACAGCGTCGCTGTAATTTCAAACGGAACCGCGGTATTAGGTTTAGGTAATATTGGTGCTCTTGCAGGAAAACCAGTAATGGAAGGAAAGGCTGTTTTGTTCAAAAAATTTGCAGACATTGATGCTGTTGATGTTTTAATAAATTCTGAAAATATTGAAGAAATTGTAAATGTTGTTAAACTAATTTCACCGACGTATGGAGGAATAAATCTAGAAGATATCAAGGCACCAGAATGTTTTGAAATTGAAGAACGGTTAAAAAAAGAATTGGACATTCCTGTTTTTCACGACGACCAGCACGGCACTGCAATTGTTTCTTCTGCTGGATTAATTAATGCTCTTGAAGTTACTAATAAAAAAATTAATAAGATAAAAGTTGTTTTCCTTGGGGCTGGTGCAGCAGGAATTGCTTGTGCAAAATTATTTTTAGAATTAGGAGTCAAGAAAGAAAATATAATTTTATGTGATAGTAAAGGTGTTATTTACCAGGGGAGAAAAAATCTGAACAAGCAAAAAGAAGAATTTGCTATTGAAACAAATTTGAGAACTCTTGAAGAAGCTATAAAAAGTGCAGATGTTTTTGTTGGTGTTTCTGCAAAAGATGCCTTGAGTTCTGAAATGTTAAAGTCAATGAATGAAAATCCGATTGTTTTTGCAATGGCAAATCCTGAACCAGAAATTAATCCAGAGATTGCTCATTCTGTTCGTGATGATGTTATTGTTGCTACAGGAAGAAGTGATTATCCAAATCAGATAAATAATGTTCTTGCATTTCCATTTATTTTTCGCGGGGCTCTTGATGTTCGCGCGAGAGAGATTAATAATGAAATGAAAATTGCAGCAGCGACGGCACTTGCAGATATTGCTAAAAAAAATGGTTTGAAAAAAGATTATATTATTCCTTCTCCTTTTGACAAAAATGTTGTTGTTGAAGTTTCTCTTGCAGTTGCAAAAGCAGGAATTGAAACCGGAGTTGCGAGAAAAAAAATTGACTTGAAAAAATATAGGGAGGAATTAGAGAAGAAATTCCTTAAGGATAAAATTTTATAAATACATTATCTTAATAAAAACATGGCAGAAAATGTTCCTGAACTTGGTGGAGAAGAATTTTATGAATTTGTAAAAAAAGATTTGGTGTTTATTGACTTTTTTGCAGAATGGTGCATGCCGTGTATAATGATGTCGCCGATTATTGATGATTTAAGTAAAAAATTCAAGGGGAGAATAAAATTTTGCAAGGTTAATGTCGGGGATAATGAAGAAATCGCGCGAAAGTTTAATGTTAGTTCTATTCCGAATTTTTTTGTTCTAAAAGAGGGAAAAGTTATTGAACAATTTGTTGGGGCGTTGGGAGAAGAAGAACTGGAGAAAAGGTTGGGAAAATTTTTGAAATAGAAATTTTTATGAATAATTCTCAATAAAATAAGTAAACCAATCCGAATGTTTGAAACATTTATCATGTTTTTCGCAATCAACACAAAAAGTTTGTTTTGCTCCTGACCTCGCACGAAGTTCTGTACCGACGATACTTCTACCACGAAATCACTCGACCCTGGAATTTAAACTCTGTGAATTTAACTGAATACAAATCCTTTCAGAATTAATTGCATTAAGATTTTTTTAATAAAATGCAATATGGCCCTGCAGGGATTTGAACCCTGGACACCTTGATTAAAAGTCAAGTGCTCTAACCGGGCTGAGCTACAGAGCCATAATGAATTTAGAAAATATAAGTTTAAAAAACTTCCCGAACAAAAAGCTTAAATGCCCACAAAACACTGGTGCTCGACGTAAAAACTTTTGCAATTGAATACTGAATCAAAAGATTTTTAAACCGATTTTTGTTATTTTTTATTATTCCAAAGTTGTTAAAGTTATTATAAACTATGCAACTATTTATAATAAAATGCACATTCTCCAATCAAAACACACAAAGCTTTCTGAAAAAGAGACAGACGAATTATTAAGCAAATTAAATATTTCCAAGGCACAATTACCGAGGATATTTTCAGATGACCCTGCACTTCCAGAGGGTTGTGAAATAGGAGATATAATAAAAATAGAAAGAAAAGAAGAAGGGGGTTCTGTTATTTTTCACAGAGTTGTTGTATGATGGAACAAAAAAATAAACATCTTGTTGTCAAAAAATTTTTAGATGAGCACTCTCTTGTCGAATCAAATATTATTTCTTTTAATAATTTTATAAAATTCCGAATGCAGGAAATTGTTGATGAAATTGCAGAAACAATAAATAATGAAAATTTTGAAATTCAGCTTGGTAAAATAAAAGTTGGCAGACCAGATCTCACAGAAGCAGACGGAAGCTCGTCGAGAATAATGCCTTATGAAACACGATTGCGAAAAATAACCTATGCTGCCCCAGTTACACTTGAGATTACAGTCAAAAAAGGAGATCAAGTTGATTCAGGAGAAGTAGAAATTGGAAGAATCCCCATAATGGTAAAAAGCGAGGTGTGCAACACATTCGGTAGTTCTGAAAAAAAGATGATTGAAGACTACAACGACCCAAAAGATCCCGGGGGATATTTTATTATCAAAGGCAATGAAAGAGTAATGGTAATGGCAGAAGATTTAGCAGAAAACCAGCCATTTATTGAAAAAAATAAAAAAGGAGAATTAAATTTAAGATTATTTTCTCTAAGAGGAACTTATAGAATTCCCGTAACAATCAGCGAGAATAAAGAAGGGATTTTTGAAGTTTCATTTAGTCGCCTGAAAAATATTCCTGCTGTTGTTTTATTAAAAGCACTTGGAATGACAAAAGAATCAGAAATCGCAAAATATATCGGACAAGAAAGAGACAATGTAATTGTGAATCTTTATGAGTTTGTGGGCATTTCCACAAAAGAAGACGCGATGATGCATATTGCAGAACAAACAAAATTACAAGGAACAAAAAAAGAAATACTTGACAGAGTAAATCAGAGAATTGATTCTTACTTGTTTCCACATATTGGGCAAAAAAAAGAAGACAGAATAAAAAAAGCCGAGACACTTTGCAAGTTCATAAAACAATTTCTTGTTGTAAAGAGCAATCCTAATCTTCAAACAGATAAAGACCATTATGCAAATAAAAGGGTGCGACTTTCTGGTGATTTGCTCACGACGCTGTTTAGAGTTAATCTTGGAATTCTCATAAGAGATATTCAATATTCCTTGCAGAAATCATCCAAAAGGAGGAAATTTTTTTCAATAAAAGTTATTGCAAAATCAACGCTGTTTTCGCACAGAGTTGAGTCAGCAATTGCAACCGGGAGTTGGACAGGAGAAAGAAGTGGTGTAACGCAAAATATGCAAAAAACAAATTATCTTGATACAATCTCGCAGTTGCAAAGAGTTGCGAGCATGCTGAAAAGCGACCAGGAAAATTTTCTTGCAAGAACACTTCATCCGACACATTACGGAAGATTCTGTCCGGTTGAAACACCAGAAGGAACAGAAATTGGATTAAGAAAAAATCTTTCCATACTGAGCAAAGTATCGACGAGGGTTCATTTTGACAAAACAACATTTATTAAGGGCCTTCAAAAAGGAGGAATGAAAGAAGAAGGAAAATTTGATGTTTTCTTTAATGGTTTATTTATTGGGTGTGTTGAAAATGCGTCTGAATTTGTAAAAGAACTGAGAAATAAAAGAAGAACAAATATATTTCCTGCACAAATGAGTATAAAAGAAGACAATGACTATAATACTGTTTTGATATCTACTGAACCTGGAAGGGTGCTTCGTCCTTTAATAATCGTTGATAATGGAAAATCGCGCCTTACTGCTGAATATCTTATCAAAATTGAAAATGATGAATTAAAATGGGAGGATTTAATCAAAAAAGGAATTATTGAATATGTCGACGCTGCTGAAGAAGAAAATAATCTTGTTGCTCTTTTTGAAAATGAACTGACTCCAGAACACACTCATCTTGAAATTGACCCAACTGATTTGTTTGGTATTGTGACAAGCACAGTCCCTTATGCAAACCATGACCAGAGTTCGAGATTAATGAGGGGAAGCAAAACATTCAAGCAGGCACTTGGACTTTACGCTGCAAATTATTTATGCCGTCTTGATACAGATGTCAGTATTTTACAATATCCACAAAAACCAATTGTAAGAAGTTTTGTTTATGACACACTTGAAACATATCCTGCCGGACAAAATCTTGTCGTCGCTATAATGCCACACGAAGGTTATAATATGGAAGATGCACTTGTTTTAAATAAAGGAAGTTTAGACAGGGGCGTTGGAAGAAGTTTTTATTTCAGACCTTATTCTGCAATTGAAATGAATTATGCAGGAGGATTAAAAGATGAAATTCTTGTTCCTGAAAAAGATGTTTCTGGTTATAAAAGGGAAAGTGATTATGAATTTCTGGAAAGTGACGGGATTATTTCCCCAGAAGTAAGTGTTGAAGAAAGCAAAGTTCTTATTGGAAAAGTTTCACCTCCAAAATTCTTGTCAGAAGCAAGGGAAATCTCTGTCCGTACTAAAAAAGAAACAAGTGTTACAATGAGGCAGGAAGAAAAAGGAATTGTCGAGGCTGTTTTTGTTACAATTGATTCAGAAAGCAACAAAATTGTTCATGTAAAAACAAGAGACCAAAGAATTCCTGAAATTGGTGACAAATTCGCGACGTCACACGGACAAAAAGGAGTTATTGGACTAATTGTTCAGGAAGAAAATGTTCCTTTTACTTCAGAAGGAATTCGCCCTGATATTATTTTCAATCCGCATGGTATTCCGAGCCGTATGACTGTGGGTTATTTGCTTGAACTTCTTGCAGGAAAAGTTGGCTGCCTTAAGGGAGAAATTATCGACGGAACTCCGTTTTCTGGTGTGAGCAAAAAAGAACTTGAGGAACAATTAAAAGAACTTGGGTTTAGATATGACGGAAAAGAAACAATGTATAATCCTATTACTGGAAAAATGATGAGGAGCAAAATTTTTGTGGGTAATTTATATTATCTTAAATTAAAATACATGGTTGGAAACAAAATTCATGGAAGAGCGTCTGGGAAAGTTGCATTGCTTACGCGACAACCAACAGAAGGACGAGCACGTGGAGGTGCATTGCGGCTTGGTGAAATGGAACAGCAGGCACTTGTTGCACATGGTGCTTCATTGTTGTTAAAAGAAAGATATGATTCTGACAAGGTGGTTTTGCCAATTTGTTCAAAGTGCGGAACAGTTGGAATCGACGACACAATTCGAAACAGGGTTATTTGTCCTATGTGCAATAGCGAAGAAATTGAATATATTGAAATTTCATATGCATTTAAATTATTACTTGAAGAATTGCAAGGACTGCACATTGCAACAAGTTTTGGATTAAAAAACAAATACGAATAAAATGGTAATTAAAGATTTAGAAAAAATAGGAAGATTGAGGAGTTATTTAGAAGAAGATAAAACCCCAGAAGAAATTGAAAAAAGTGAAAAACAACGTCTTAGAAGAGGTGTTGAAGACGTTTCAAAAAATACTAGAAAATTTGCAAAAATAAAAAACATTCTCGCTAAACCGCCACTTGATTATCAAACAAAAAAATTTGGGGAGATTATAATCCCTATTTAAAAATTTAAAATGGAACCAAAAATAATCAGAAAAAAAATCGGAGAAATAAGATTTTCATTACTTAATCCTGAACAGATAAAAAAATTATCTGTTACAAAAATTGTGACACCGGAGTTATATAATATTGACGGCTATCCTGTTGATGGAGGATTGATGGATTTACGTCTTGGTGCAATTGACCCAGGAGTTAGATGCAGAACATGTGGGGGAAGAATAAAAGAATGCCTCGGACACTCTGGAAGTATTGATTTAGCAAAAGCAGTTATTCATCTTAAATATGTTGCCCTTATTGAAATGGGATTAAGATGTTTTTGTCATAATTGCGGGAAATTGAAAATTGCTGACAAAGATATGGAGAAATATTCTGCAAGTCAGAGGGCGAAAAAAGCAAAAGATGCTAAAAAATGTCCGCATTGTGGAGAAGTGCAGGAAAAAATCCGCCTTGACAAGCCAACTAGTTTTTATAGGGGGAAAATCAGACTTTTTCCAATAGAACTGCGAGAGATGCTTGTGAATATTCCCGACGAGGAATTGAGAAAAATTGGAGTAAATCCAAAAACCGCAAGACCAGAATGGGCAATTCTGACTTCCTTACTTGTTCCCCCAGTAACAATTCGTCCAAGTATTATTCTTGAATCAGGAGAAAGAAGTGAAGATGATTTAACGCACAAACTTTCAGATATTATTCGCGCAAATCAGCGACTTTGGGAAAATCTGAATGCAGGTGCTCCAGAAGTTATTATCGAGGATTTGTGGGACTTGTTGCAATTTCATATTACTACATTTTTTGATAACACAGTTACAAGAATTCCTCCTGCAAGACACCGAAGCGGACAACCATTAAAAACAATCACAGAAAGAATCAAAGGAAAAGAAGGAA
>CAZEFN010000028.1:0-5265 GCA_964511585.1 Candidatus Woesearchaeota archaeon | reverse complement strand
AATATTAGAAAATTAAGAGATAAAATAAAAATAATTTCAAAAAAAATAAAAACTCAAAATGAAAGAATCATCGTAGGAGTAATTGGCTATCCAAATACAGGAAAAAGTTCCTTGATAAATTTATTAGTTGGAAAAAATTCTGCACCAGTTGGTTCTGACGCTGGTTTTACAAAAGGCATTCAAAAATTAAAATTAACAAATGAAATAATTTTACTGGACACACCAGGAGTAATCCCACAAAAAGAATATTCAAGTTATGAAAAAGATAAAATTGCAGAACACACAATTGTCGGCGGGCGCTCTTATTCGCAGGTTAAAGAACCAGAAATGATAATCTCTGAATTAATGAAGCAATATCCTAATATTTTAGAAAAACATTATAAAACAAAGACAAATGGCGACGCTGAAATCCTTCTTGAACAACTTGGTAAAAAATTTAATTATTTCAAAAAAGGCGGCGAAATTGATTTTGACAAAACAGCGAGAAAAATTTTAAAAGATTGGCAGACAGGGGTTATTAAAATTTAGTTTAAATCAAAATATTTTGCTTTTGGTTTTCTTATCATTTGACTAATAAATCCAAATTTTAATTCTAATGCAAGAAATAAAATAATCAAAACGGACAACCTGACAGACATTAAAGCCGTATCTTGATTTAAGGTAATAAATGGAAGATACATTAATAAAAAAATAGTGATTAAATAATAAGAAGACAAACAGATTATAAAATTTGTTAACAACTTATTCTTATTTTCCTATTTTGTTAGATTATAATGGTCTCCTTTATCAATTAATAATAAATTAGATTTTTCATTATTTGCTTTATGTCCGTCTATATGATGTATATGTTTTCCCTTTATTTCCTCTTTTCCATATTTCTTTTCTGCCACCCATCTATGAACGAAATTCCCTGAATCTTCAAAAATAAGATAGCCATTTTTATCTGTTTTAGTTTTCATAAAAAGAATAAATCTCAGAGGTTATTAATTCTTTCTTTTTTAAGTAATTAAAATTTAAAACTCATTTTTCTCAACAACCTGCTTAACATTCGGCGAAACATTTCCTTTGCCTTTTTTAACATCCTCTATAGAAATCCATTTCAAATCCTGTTCTGGGGGATTGGTTTAATATCTCTGGGATTTTTCAATCTCGCAAGATAATTAATTAAAACAATAACCATTTTTTCTTTTGTCGTCGGGTTTTCATAAAGAATATTCGGCATTAAAAGTTTGATTATTTCAATTTAGCACCGCATGCTTCTCTTGCTTTTCTCACACAAGCATCTTCTAATTTTTCTCCTTCATTAATTCTCCCTCCGATTAACTTATAAAAATCATCTTTATCATCCTTTGAAACTAACAACTTTTCATTCTCAATAATTACAGGTCCTGATGCAATAATAAATTTTCCCTCCATTAAAAATTAATATTTTATATTATAAAAATTTAACCATATAATTTCCTTCAAGTTTGTACCCTAACTTCTTATAATATTCACGCACGCCAATTCCAGAAATAACTTTTAATTTTTTAATATTATTTTTTCTTGTAATATCCTCTACTTTTTTCATTAACATTTTCCCAAATCCTCGATGCTGTGAAATTTTTCCTTCTTCTCCTAACTTTAACGATTTACCATAAACATGGAGCTCACGAATAATCCCCTCATTATTATTTATTCTCAACCGACAAAGTCCGAAAAGAATATCCTCGCTGTTAACAATTTCCAAAAAATATTCAATTCCGTCTGATGCTTTGTATTTTGTAATTTTCAATTTTAAATATCCATCAATTGCCCCACGATTTATTGCAAATCCAATTTCCCGATAACGGATTTCTTTTAATTTTGAATTTTTCTTTCGCAATTCTTTCTCAATTTCCCGTCGCAAATCAATTCTTCGCGTTCCAGCAACAATATACTGCGGCGGAATCTCTCGCATAATTCTCATCACACGACAATATCTTGGAACTTCCTTTAACATTGCAACCAGAATTTTCTCTGTTTGCTCACGAGTATAAGGATTGTATTTCTTTTTCCAATACCATTGTTCAAGTTCAGAGTTAGGCATAACTTGACAAGGATAAATCTTCAACTGGTCTGGACGAAAATTGGACGATGAGAAAATTTTTTTGAATAATTTATAATCTTTTTTCAAACTGCTTCCAGGAAGCCCAGGCATTATATGATAACCAACTTTGAATCCAGAATTTTTTAATTTTCTTGTAGCATTAATTACATCTTCAACTTTATGCCCTCTATTAATTTTTTCATAAATTTTGTCGTCGATAATCTGAACACCAAGTTCGACTCTTGTAACACCCCATTCCCTCATCCTATCAATAAATTCAACACAAACATCTGGACGCGTCTCAACACACATCGCAACGCACCGGCAATTTGCCTTTTCATTTAACTTCTGTGCCTGTTTCAGCGTCGCTGATTTTTTTCCATTAAGCCCGTTGTAAATTCCTCTGATAAACTCACCTTGAAATTTTTTATCATATTCCAAAAAAGTCCCTCCCATAATTATAACCTCAATTTTATCTGTTGGATGATTCATAACTCGAAATGCTTTCAATCTTGCTCTTACTTGTTTATAAGAATTATAATTAACTCGACGTGCACGCATCACAACAGGACTTCTGGGAGTATAACTCTGAGGCACATCCATCGAAGGACAATACACGCATTCCCCATGATTACATTTTCTCGGAGGCAACATCACAGCAACAGGGGTAATTCCTGAAATCGTTTTCGTTGGTTTTCTAATTTCTCCTTTCTTTGGTTTATTCATAAATCGCAAAACTCTTTAACCTTAAAATATTTTCTCTATTAATGAAAACCCAAAAACAAACATGGAATAATCTTGCAGGAGATTGGTATGAATTAAAAAACAACCCCATAAAAAATGTGATGATATTTTTATCAAAACAGCAAGGAAAAATTTTAGATTTAGGAAGTGGTGCAGGACGGCATCTAACAAAAATAAAAAACGGAAAAATGTATCTTGTTGATTTCTCTGATGAGATGATTAAATTTGCTAGAAAGAAAGCAGCACAAAAAAACATTCCTGCAAAATTTTTCGTCGCTGAAATTTCAGAACTTCCATTTGAAAATAATTTCTTTGATTCTGCAATTGCAATCTCTTCAATTCACTGCGAAAAAAACTCTACAAAAAGAGAAAAAGCAGTAAAAGAACTTTATCGTGTTCTCAAACCAAAAACAAAAGCATACATAACTTTTTACAACAAGGATTCAAAACAATTTCGCAATTCAGGAAAAGAAAAATTTATTCGCTGGAAAAACAAGGAAACTCGCTATTATTACATCTTTGACGAGGAAGAATCACATAAACTTTTTGAAAATGCGGGATTTAAAATTATAAAAAAATTTGATAGGTTTAGGAGCATTGAATTTATTGTAGAGAAATTAAACATTAAAAATTCTATATAATTTATACAAAACTTCTAAATTGCTGAAATGATTCCAATCTTCTTTACATCCATTCGACCTATCTTTTACAAGAATTTTATTTGGACTCTCTCCACATAATGATTCAACGTCGGGAATTCTGCGAATTATATCATCTACTTTTTTATCTCTAATATATTCAAAAGGCAAATAATCATCATCCATAATCATACTGCAGAATATTATTTACAAAAACTTATATTTTTCAATATCTATTTTCCCTTGATAACTTTCAGAACATCAAAAATTGATTTCTTTTCAAAATCAATAATTTCATTTTTATTTAAATCAATTTTAAAATTAATTATCCCCATCCCAGAAATAAAAATCGTTCCAATTAAGGAATTAACCTCGTCAATATTTTGCAATGAAAATAAAATCTTTTGAATTTCATTTTTGATATTTTCTTTCTGCATACTTTTTTCAATCAATTTTTCAATCGCCCTAAATTCAAAATTAACTTTTTCTGAAATCCGCGACGGAATTTTCCCCGCAAAATTTTCAAGTTCAATTTTCTTGCAGTTATCTTCAACCTGAAAAGAGAAAATTTTTCCCTCATTAAAAAAATCAAAATGTTGTTTGTTATCTTTTCCCTTACTTTGGCCACGCTTGGACGAAGTAGTTAGGGATTTGTTCCCGCCACTTTTATCAATTGAAAAAAACGCAGAGCATAAAAATGCAGATGGATTCTCTTTTTTAAATTTCTCAAATTCTTCAGAGTTTTTTAATTTCTCAAGGTAAAATTGGGGGTTCATTTTTCACGCCTGCATTTATTTATTAACTCTTCTGAAATTTCGTGCAATTCATCAACTTCGTCTAAAATCTGATTATGAACTGATTTAGAATAATAAAAAAGATGAACAATCGCTCCACAATCCTTAGCTTTTTTTACTGCCGGAACAAAATCTGAATCACCTGCAATCAAAATAACATGCTGAATTTTTTTATCAAAACACATATCCACTATATCCAAGGACATTAAAACATCGACCATTTTCTGTCTGAACTGTCCGCCAATTAATTGCAATTTTCCAAGTTTAATCTCAAATCTCGGAAGGCGTTTTAATCTGGACAGAAATTTTTGCATGCTCCGATGAAGAGAAGCATCCTGAGCATTTCCATCTCTGATAACAGGAAGACAATGATAAAAATAAGTTCTTAATCGGTCTAAATTTAAATCCAAACAAATCTGTTCTGAAAATTTTAAATAATCTAATGAAACACTAGGATAAACATTACTCAACACTCTGTTTAGATAACCTCCGTCGATAAAAACAGCACTTTTCTCCATTTAAAATAATGCCCATCATTCGACAGATGGACTGCTGAACGATGGGGAGTATAGTAATAAATCTAAGGGTAAAGATTATTTAAATATTTTGGTTTATGTTTCTCGAGGGAGAATTGGAGGTTCATAAAATAAATGATAAAAGAAAGTTAATAAATTTTGGGTATAATGAAACACAATTCATTGTTTTTCGAGTATAAGAAAAATTATCTCATGAGAATGCCCCTTTGAATCATAATGTTTTTCTAATTTGGTACGTCCAGCAATTTCTTTAATATCTATAAATTCTTTCTCAGGCGTCGCCCTTGCTTTTTCAAGTTCTTTCTCTGCCCATTCAGTTAATTCTCCGTCGTCAATTGCTTGTTTGATAAAATTAATCTCAATTCTAATTTGATTTAACTGATTTAAAATTTCATTGTTTATGTTTTCCATAAAAATAGAAAGTTTTAGAATATTTAAGGATTTCAGCGAGGGAATTAAATCCCCAAATCTTTTAATACCTTCAA
>CAZEFN010000027.1:0-1963 GCA_964511585.1 Candidatus Woesearchaeota archaeon | reverse complement strand
AATTTTTTATCAAGTGATTTTCGATATATTCGAACAACAGTATCAACATATCTTGGGTCCCGATTTCGTCCTTCGATTTTAAAACCAGTAATTCCTGCTTTTTTTATTTTTTCAATAAAAGGAAGTGTGCACAAATCTTTTGCAGACATAACTTTATCATTTTCTAATTCCAATTCCCATCCTTCTTGTTTATCTTTTACTATATAACTCCGACGGCAAGGATGCAAACATTTTCCTCGATTTGCTGATTTATTGAATAAAAATTGTGAGGTAAAACATCTTCCTGAAATAGAAATACACATTGCTCCGTGTACAAAACATTCAACTTCAATTATTTTTGAAATTTCTTTTATTTGTTTTAAGTTTAATTCTCGTGCAAGGACAATTCTTTTTGCACCGAGTTTTTTATAAAATTTTGCTGATTCTATATTTGCAACAGAGGCCTGTGTTGAAATGAAAAAAGGAATTTTGTATTTTTTGCATAAATTTACAACTGCGAAGTCCCAGCAAATTATTGCATCTATTTTTCCTTTAACTTTTTTTATAGTTTCTTCAATATTTTTTATTTCCTTGTTGTAGATAATTGTATTAAGAGTAAGGTATATTTTTACTTTTCTTCCATTAAGTCCTTGATTGCAAATTTCACGCATCTTATCTAAATCTTTTATTGTAAAATTTCTTGCAGAGGCACGCATTCCGAATTTTTGTAGTCCAAAATAAACAGCGTCGGCTCCTGCATTTACTGCTGCAACTAGCATTGGAAAATTTCCTGCTGGTGCGAGAAGTTCGTATTTCATAAATTGCTAAAATAATAAACTTTAAAAAGATTATTCATTAAACAAGATTATGATAAATGCTAATAATTATCGGCATCATTAGAAAAGATAATTTTAGCTGTGCAAAGATTTTTAATTCTTATTCAACTCAATTAAATTATGGTGGATGTAGTTTAGTGGCAGAACGTACGGTTGTGGCGAGTGATTTCGCGAGATTTCCGTTCGCCCCTGATTTCGAGCGAGGTCAGGAGGAGTTTACGGATTTTGTGTTATGTGGAATTGCTGGCAAAATCCGTGTGGCGGGAGTTCGATTCTCCCCATTCACCCTTGACAAAAGGAGATGAAATGAAAACTAATTTAATTAAAGGTTTCCGCGATTACGACGGAAAAGATGCTGAAAAAAAAGCAATTGTGCGAGAGATGATTAGGCAGACATTTGAAAGATATGGTTTTTCACCTGCTGAGACACCTGTAATTGAAAGCGAGGAGTTTGTCAAAGATGAAAATTCCGAAGATGAAGCTGTTTCTGATATTTACAAATTAGAAGACAAAGGAAAAAGAAAACTTGCTTTGCGTTATGAATTCACATTTCAGTTAAAGCGCTTGATGAAAAATAAAAAACTTCCGTTCAAAAGATATCAGATTGGTGAATTATTCCGGGATGAACCTGTTGGACCAAACAGATTTCGGCAGTTTACACAATGCGACGCTGATGTTGTCGGAGCGACTATAAAAGATGAAGCAGAAATTCTTGCAATGGCTTCTGAGATTTTGAAAAATCTTGGGATTGAATTTACTATTTTATTTAATAACAGAAAATTGTTGAATGAAATTTTAGATGACTTGAAGATTAAAAAAAACAGAGAAGAAATTATGCGAGAACTTGATAAAATTGACAAGCAGAAATTACAAGAGACACAAAATAATCTTGCAAAACTTGGAGCAGAAAATTTGCTGGACGCAATAAACCAAGGGGAGAAATATTTTGTTAAATTTAATTCTTATAGAGAAATAATTGGTTTAATCGAATATTGTAAAAGTTATGGAATTAAAATTCAGTTTGCCCCGTCGCTGGTTCGTGGTTTGAGTTATTATAATGGAAGTGTTTTTGAAATCAAGACAAAAAAGATTAGCGAAAATCAGAAGATTTCCACTAATTCGCCCAAGTTTGGTCAAATTAAAGAAAC
>CAZEFN010000026.1:0-7578 GCA_964511585.1 Candidatus Woesearchaeota archaeon | reverse complement strand
AACAAAAGAAATAATAAAAAAAATGTTAGTAGAGGACGCGACTTTTAATATTATCGGTAAAAAGGCAATTCAGTGTGCGATTGATTCAGGAATTATTTCAGAAAAAGGAGTCAAAAAAATTAAGGGCGTTCCTTTTGCACTTGTTTTATTATAACCTTAATTTTATAAACAAACTTTCTTTTCAAATTAAATGAAAGTAAATCAAAGCAAATCTCAAGGAAATTTTCATTCGTCTGAAATTTCAGTTTCGAACGAAAGATTTTCATTCACTCAAAAAATATGCAGAGGTTATTTTAAATGAAAGCAAAATCAAAGATTTTCCAATCATTCGCTAACCTTTTGGGGGTTGTTATCAAATGAAACCGAAAAAATTTCAACCAGATCCAGATGAGCCAAAAATCAAAAGAGCAAAACTTCCAAGAGAAAATGAATTAATCGGGATAATTGAAACCCGATTAGGAGGAAATAGAATGGAAGTAAGTTGTCTTGATGGAAAAACCCGAAACTGCCGTGTTCCAGGGCGATTGCGACGACGACTTTGGCTTCGTCCAGGTGACGTTGTGATTGTGCAACCATGGGAACTCGACGACAAAAAAGCAGACATACTTTTCAAATACCCTTCAAATCAAATTGAATGGTTAAAAGCAAATGGTTATCTTAAAACAGAAAGTCTTGAATTTTAACAAAAAATTTAAAATCTCTTAAAATTTTAATTAGATATGAAAAAACTAATTATCGAAAAACTCTCGCGAATAATAAAAAACAAAAAAAAATTAGAAGCAAAACTTAATATTAAAATAACAAACAGAGGAAAAGAAATTTTTATAGACGGCAAGCCAGAGAATGAATTTGTCGCTGAAAAAGTTATTGATGCACTAAATTTCGGTTTTCCGTTTTCAACAGCACTTTTGATTAAAGAAGAGGATTGTGAATTTGAGATAATAAATATAAAAAATTATACAAATAGAAAAAATAAAGAACAGGTAAGGGGTAGGATAATTGGCAAGCAGGGAAAAGTTCTCAAAGTATTATCTGATTTAACAAATTGTTATTTTGAATTAAAAGACAATGAAATTGGAATTGTCGGAGAACCAGAATGCATAAAAAATGCACAGGATGCAGTAATTGGAATTATCAGAGGTGCAAAGCATGGCAATATCTACAAAAGACTTGAAAAAAATCAAGTAAAAGAAATTGGAGATTTGGGCTTAAGAATAAAACGTCTCCGGTAGGACTGCTCGCACCCACGCTCGTTTTTTGTTGTGATGCGATACTTGCGTAAATGCTCGTCGAACCAGGTTCTCGTCTAGAATACGTCTCCGGTAGGACTCGAACCTACGACACCATGGTTTCAGCTTCTGAACAGAAGTTGAATGACGAACTCTGTTCGGCTTAACAGCCATGCGCTCTACCAACTGAGCTACGGAGACCTAATAAATAATTATTAAAAATCCTTTTAAAGTTTATCCTCCACTAATTTTATAAACATCTTTCTCTTAATTATTTATGGAACTCGATAAAGCAATTCACCAACGAAAAAGTATAAAAAAATTCCAAAAGAAAAAACCAGACTGGAGAGATATTATTGAATGTGTTGAATCTTGTATTTATGCTCCAATGGCAGGAAATATTTTTACTCCTCGATTTATTTTAGTTAATGAAAAAGAAAAAATAAATAAACTTGCAGAAGCAGCACAACAGGATTTTATTGCTGAAGCACATTATGTTTTAGTTGTTTGTTCAACTTTGAAAAAGACAACTGATAATTATGGAAAACGAGCAGAAATTTATTCACGACAGCAAGCTGGTGCAGCAATTCAAAACTTTTTGTTAAAACTTGAAGAAAAAAAATTGTCAACTTGTTGGGTGGGGCATTTTGTCGAGGAGCAAGTCAAAAGAATTCTTGTAATTCCAGAAGATATTCAGGTAGAAGCGATTTTTCCAATTGGTTATTCATTTCCTTCTGACAGGAAAACAAAAAAAGCAAAAATAGATTTTGACAATGCTCTTTATTTCC
Source organism: Candidatus Woesearchaeota archaeon (assembly GCA_964511585.1). Lineage (GTDB taxonomy): Archaea > Nanobdellota > Nanobdellia > Pacearchaeales > GW2011-AR1 > ARS1301. Next base: position 5,561 of record CAZEFN010000026.1, on the reverse strand, counting down.
ACAGATACAAAAACAAAAGAATGAAAATTCCAAGAAGGCCTTATGCTTAAAATTTTTAATTAAGAATACAAAACAATTCCTTTTGTTATTTTTGCTCTAAGATTATAAAAAACACCGACGATAATCCCACCAACCCATCCAAATATTCCGCAAATTACTGGCAAAATAATCATAGTAAATTTACCATAAGAAATTAAATAATCAGCAATATCTAATTCTTCAAGGGGTATTACAAAAAACAGAAAAGTGATAATGATTCCTAATATTAATCCAATAAAAAAATTCATAACTCCTAATAAATTTGCCGTAGATAAAGTGCTTATTTTTTTATTCTTACAGCCTCAAGTCCAATCTGGTTTTGCTTAACCTCTTTATCTATAACATCTAAAGAAAAAATTATTTATAAAACTTTTCTAAAAAACTAACCCCCGATTTCTCGGGGATTGAAATAAAAATTTAACTCCAAACTTCTATACCTAAATCAGAAATTTCTTTTGACATTGGCATTGAATGTTGTTCAAAATCTTTTCCAAGCACATAAGGTGACTTAACACCAGTCATGATTGTTATCACTCGTACTTTTCCAACAAAATCTTTGCTGATTCTAGCACCAATAATAACCTGTGCATCAGGACTAAGATTTTCAGAAACAGTTCTACCAATGATATCAAATTCTTCTAACTTAAGGTCAGGACCACAAGTTATGTGTATCAAAGCACCAGTAGCGCCAGTATAATCCACGTCGAGTAGAGGATGTGTAAGGGCTTGCTGAACTGCTTCTTGCACACGATTTTGAGTGTCATTCTCGCCAATTCCAATAACAGCGACGCCACCGCCCTTCATTATAGCAGAAACATCTGCATAATCAAGATTAATCAAACTTGGCAAAGTAATTGTTTCAACAATTCCCTTAACCATTGTACTGACTAATTCATTAGCAACTGCAAATGCCTGTTCAAGTGGCAATTGTCCTGCAATATCAACAAGTCGGTTGTTATCAAGAACAATGCATGTGTCTGTGACTTCGCGAAGTTCTTGCAAACCAAATTCTGCCTTGTCAACTCTTGCTTTTTCTGATTCAAAAGGCATAGTAACAACTCCGATTACAACAGAGCCTGCTTCTTTGGCTAATTGTGCGACGACAGGTGCAGCACCGGTTCCAGTTCCACCACCCATTCCAGATAATACAAAAACCATATCTGCACCAGAAACAGCCTTCTTTATATCTACAAGTGCTTCTTTTGCAGCTTCTCGTCCTTTATTTGGCATCCCACCAGCACCAAGTCCACGGGTCAATTCACGTCCAATGAGAATTTTCTCATCACACTTAGTAACACTCAAGTGCAAAGCATCTGTATTAACGCCATAAACAGTTGCACCATTAATACCTTTGTTAAAAAGCCAAGTTACCATGTTACTGCCACAACCACCACAACCAATAACTTTTATGTTTGCTTTTCCAGCACGCAAGTCATCAAAATTAATGCTGTGGCTATCGGAGTGTTCTATTGCCTCTTTTGCAAAATCTAATACCATTTTTTTACCTCGTTTATTTTTCTTCTCTTGCTAAGCAAGAGTGAAGTACACCAAAAATTTAAATAGTGGATATACTTCCTAGTATTAGAACACAAAAAAGAGAGCACCTCTTTTATTAATTATTATTCAAAGCGCCAACCTGAATAATTAATATAATAAAAAAGAAGTAGATTGTTCTTTAAATAAATTTCTATACTTTGTGAAGAAATTTAATTATACAAATATTCAATATTTAATTGCATAAATAAATTTTTATAATTTCTGGAGATTACTCTTTCTTCAAAATTCTTGCATCAATATTATTTTCCTTGCAAAGTTCAACAAACTCTTCTGCATCTTTGTCGTCGCCAACAATACTTCCATAATGCATTGGAATTGCAATGTCTGGTTTGATTAATTTAGCTGCTTCAACTGCTTCTTCTGCATTCATTGTGAATCTTCCCCCAACAGGCAAGAGGGCAACAAATTTTTTCCCATTAGTTTTATGTCCTGTTAGTTTTTGCATTTCAGGAATCACGTCTGTATCTCCTGCATGATAAATTAAAATCTCATTCATTTTAATTAAATAACTAACCCATTCATTATCTTTTTTATGAAAATCCTTGTCAAGATTATATGCTGGAAATGCAGTGATGCTCAAATCATTTAAAATAAATTCCTGCCCTGGTTCAACAACCACTAATTTCACTGGTGTTTTAAATCGCGCAATCTTGCTCTGGCAATCAGCAGGCATCACAATTGTTGTTCCTTCCTGAATAATTTTTTCAATGTCTTCAATACTACAATGGTCATAATGGGAATGTGTTATTAAAATCAAATCAGCTTTTTCACAATTTCCAGAAATTTTAAACGGGTCAATATATATTTTTTTAGAATTTTTAATAAAAAATCCAGAATGTCCCAGCCATTTTAATTCAATATCTCTTATTTTCATTAAAGAAAAAATAGCGAGGACTTTTTAAGTTTTTAGTAACTTAATCCATCATTCTTTTTCCATTCACTTCTTTCGCCTGTTTTCAATTTCCTATCAAGAATTTCAAGCTCTTCAAAAATTCCTTCAATCAAATCATAATTTCTTGCTTCGTCTAATGTAACCATTTATATTCTGTCAAAGCAGAACACAATCTTACAAAATCAGTTACTGGTTCTGCCCACAAACTAACAATCAGCGACGGAACTCCGTCAGAACGTACATAAACCAAACTCGTGACATATTCAATATTTTTAATATTCAAACCAACTTCTTTCCACACTTCGCGCTTTGCCAAATCTTCCAGAATATTATACCAGTGGTGCGTTGTATCTTTCAATCGCAATGCATAATCAAGCACCTCTAATTTTCCACCAGGAACAGTCCACTTTCCAGGAAATGCTTTTTCTTTTTCAGAACGTTTTGCAATCAAAAATTTTCCTTCTTTATTTACAAGAATTACATTTGCAGTAACATAATGAACCTGATTTTATCATATTTCATAAAACTAAAAAATAAATTATTATTTAATGATTATTGTGACAGAGTGCTGATTTTTTTGAAAAAATTATTTGATTAATTAAATTAATAAACTTGTTTTATTTTTTATCTTATGTTAAAAGTCGGGCTTGAAGTTCACGGATATATTAATACAAAAGAAAAATTATTTTGTTCTTGCAAGGCAGAGCACGGAGCAAAGCATTCAATGCCCAACACAAATATTTGTCCTGTTTGCACTGCACAGCCAGGAGCAAAACCAATGGCGCCGAATTCAGAAGCAGTAAAAAAAGCAATTCAGATTGGATTGATTTTGAGTTGCAAAATAAATGAAAAATTAATCTGGTTTAGAAAACATTATGACTGGCCTGATTTGCCAAAGGGTTATCAAAATACTTTGTCAGGACCGCACGCAATTCCTGTCGGAGAAAAAGGAAATTTTGAAGGAATAAAAATTACAGAGTGTCATCTTGAAGAAGACCCTGCTGCATGGAATCCAAAAACTGGTGAGATTGATTATAACCGTTCAGGAAGTCCGTTGATTGAAATTGTTACAGAACCTGATTTCTCGTCGTCAGAGCAGGTTGTTGAATGGTTAAAACAATTAATCACAACTCTTGATTACATAAAAGCAAGTGATAAAAAATCAGGGATAAAAGCAGATGTAAATGTATCTGTATCTGGAGGGAAGAGGATTGAAATTAAGAATATAAATAGTTTGAAAAAAATCCAAAAGGCAATTGAATATGAATTTTCAAGACAAAAAAAAGAAAAACCAAAATTCCAGGAAACACGAATGTTCGACGACAAAAAAGGTATAACAAAACTAATGCGAACAAAAGAACAGGCACAGGATTATCGGTTTGTTTCAGACCCTGACTTGCCGACGTTGATTATAAAAAGAGACGAAATTGAAAAAATAAAAAAACAACTTCCAGAAACCCCGCGAGAAAAATTAAACAAGTTAATTAAAAAATATAAAATTCCAGAGAATAATGCAAAAATACTGACGAGAAAACTGGAAATTGTTGAATTTTTTGAGAAAATAATTTCAAAAACAAATCCAAAACTTGCAATTCGCTGGACAACAGAAGAACTGCTTTCTGTTCTGAATTACAACAAAAAAGAACTTGAAGAAATTGAAATTCAGCCAGAGCATTTTATTAAACTTCTGAATCTTATTGAAGAGAAAACAATAACTGAATTAAGAGCAAAAGATATTCTGCGAAGCTGGAAAGAAAAATCATCGTCGCCAAAATTAAAAGGGCAAGAACAAATTAGCGATTCAGATGAAATAAAAAAAATAGTTGAGAAAGTCATTAAAGAAAATCCAAAAGCAGTTGAGGATTATAAAAACGGCGAGGAAAAATCATTGAATTTTTTAATCGGGCAGGTTATGAGGTTGAGTGAGAAGAGGGCGGATTATGGAATGGCGAGGGAGATTTTGGAGGGGGTTTTGGGATGATATTTATATTTTTCTCGACGATAAATTTTGATCACTTTTCAGTGGTCACATAAATATTTAAAAAAAATTATATAAATTAATCTATGAAAAGAGTAGGGGATTTAGAAATTAATAAAACCCATCTGGGGGATTGTATGGGATTAGCAAAAAAAATTCCAGAAAATTCAATAGATTTGATTGTAACTTCCCCGCCTTATGCAGATACAGTTTCTTATGGTCATAAAGTAGAAGTTTTTAATCCAGAAGAATATGTCAACTGGTTTTTAGACTTTTTTAAAGAAGCACGAAGATTTCTAAAACCAACAGGATCTTTTATTCTTAATATAAATGATAGGGCTACAAATGGAGAAAGAAACGTATATGTTTTTGAATTAATTTATAAAATTGTTAAAGAAACAGGATTAAAATTATTTGATAGATATATCTGGTTTAAAAAATCTGCTCTGCCTATGACAGGTGAAAAAAGATTAAATGATAGAATAGAATATATTTTCCATTTTGTAAAAGACAGCAAAAACTTTAAGACTTATACTGATAGAATAAGAGAACCTTATGCAGAAATTTCATTAAAGAGATTTAAAAGTAAAGTTCATGGTAATGATATTGTAAGAGAAGATGGGACAACAGAACTTTCTCAAAGAGGTAGCAGTAAGCCACACCCATTAGGGAAAAAACCTATAACTGTTTTTAGATTTGATACGGGTTCTGCTTTAAGAGGTTTAGAACATCCTGCACCTTTCCATCCACAACTACCAGAGTTTTTTATAAAATGGCTTACAGATGAGGGAGATATAGTTCTTGACCCTTTTATGGGTGGTGGGACAGTTGCAGAAGTTTCATTAAAAATGAATAGAAAATATATCGGATTTGATGTTAATCAGAAATATATAGAGATGACAGAAAGGAGATTAAAACAGGCATTTCCCAATAAGAATATAAGCGAATTTTCAAATAAGAGTTAAAGTTTTATCAGTTAAGTCTTTTCTTATTATTGCACACCATTTAGTTTTTGGCTCTAAATCTCCTATAACTATTATTTCTGGGCGATTTGATTTAGCTTCAGAAGGAATTTTTAAGGATGTAAAACTACTA
>CAZEFN010000025.1:0-7765 GCA_964511585.1 Candidatus Woesearchaeota archaeon | reverse complement strand
TCTTTCATTAAAATCCTCAGAATAAATATTCGCTTTTGAAGCCATTACTAAAAGTGCTACTTCAGTCGGCAAACCAAAGCCGTAAAATATTTTGTTTTCTCCTTTTCTTTCAATTCGTGCATCATTGCATATTACTGCTGTTTTTAGCAAGAGTTTTAATGATTTATACTTTGAAGAATTTAATTTTGCCTCGCCGACGAGAAAATCACCTTTCCCTTCATAACCAACACCGGTAATTTCAATTAATTTATTACCTAAAAATATTTTTTTGGCAGTCATTTCTCCTTTTGTTATTGTCCCTGTTTTATCTGCGCAGATAATTGTTGTTTCGCCAAGTGTTTCAATAATTGACATCCTATTAACTATTGCATTTTTTTTAGCCATCCTGTAAGCACCTGCAGAGAGAGTTGTTATTAAAACAACAGGAAAACCCTCTGGGAATGCAGAAACAGAAATTGCAATTGTTAGAATTAAAATTTCAATTAATAGTTCACCTGAAATTTCTGATTGAATTAAAATTACAAAGCCAGTTAAAATTGCCATTCCAATTCCTATAAAAACCATATATTTTGAAATTGAATTGACTTTTTTTTGCAGAGGAAGTTCTTTTTCTGCAATAGAAATCATCCATGCGATTTTCCCGAATTTAGTATTCATTCCTGTCTGAATAATTTTTGCAATACATTTTCCGTCGACAATAAAAGAGCCGGCAAAAAGCAAGTTATCTTCTGATGGTTTTTTCAAATCTTTTGCAGGCGACTTTTTAATTTCATCTGATTCACCTGTCAAAATTGCTTCATTAACTAAAAGATTTTTCTCAGAGAGAACAACACAATCTGCAGGAATTTTTTCACCTGTTCTCAAAATTAAAATATCTCCTGGTACAAGTTCTTTTGTAGGAATTTCTTTTTCTTTTCCGTCTCTCACAACAATTGAGACGAGCGTTATCATTTCCTTTAATTTTTCAATTGATTTTTCTGCTTTATATTCCTGGAAAAAACCAATAAAAACAACAAGGAAGATTACAATAAAAATAACATAAGCAGTAATTGTTTTGCCTACGAAAAAAGAAAGAATCATCGCGAAAATCAAAAGATAAATTATAAAATTATTTTTAATTTGCCTTAATAAAATTTTCAGAGGAGATACTTTTCCGATGTCTTTTATTTCATTAAAACCATGAGATTTAATTTGTCTTACTGCTTCTTTTTCTGTTAACCCCTTTTCTCTCATTGACTAATTCGCGATATAGAAATTTAAATGTTTCTGATAAATTAACTAGAAAAAGTTATTTTTCTTGATTCACTATCAATTTTTAGAGTTTCAATATTTCCCTGAAGAATTAATTTTTTATCTTCTATTTTTAAATCACCTAAATAATTTATAAATCTAATTTTTTCTGAATTTAGGTTTAATGAATCCCCCCCAAAAGAAACTCTTCCAGTTGTTACAAAAGAAATGTCTCTTAAAAGAGCGTCATTTTTTATTTCAAATGAATTATGAATTGCTCCGGGAGATAATGAAAATTTTAATTTTTTATCTTCTTGTGAATATATTGGAAAATTATTAATTTTTATTTCAGAAATTTTTCCTTCTAGTTTGCTTATATTAATTTCATTAACTTCTATATTTCCTTTAAAATCCCTGATTATAATTTTGTTTTCAAACTGATCCAAATCTATTTTTTTATCGTCTAAATAAATAAAAGAATCTTTTTTAAGTGAAAGAACTATTTCTCCATATTCTCCTTCTAAAACTACCTCAGGAACAGAAAGGAATGCTTTAATTTCCATTAAATTACTTTGATTTAATGGACCAATAATATTTCCTGCAATTCCTCCCTTATAAAAAGAAGTGAAAAAAATAATTCCCAGGACAAACAAGAAAGACAAAAAAATAAATAACTTTCCATGTCTATGTTTCCGATATCCCTGAGGATTATATTTTTCGTATTCCATCTTTTTTTCTCCCACTCATAGAAATTATCCTTTGCAATTCTTCTATGAATTCTCTTGGTTCACTTATATCAATTATCTTTATAGAAGTTTCGTTTAAAAAAAGTCGAACATTAACATTTCCATAATTCAAAACTCTCTTAAAAAAAGATTGGTCTAAATCTAAATCAGAAATAGACGAAAAATCAATTTCTCTTACATTTTTATTGAAGATTCCTGTGCTTTGTATTAAAGAGGTATTTGTTATTGCCCACCAATTTTTCCATCTCTGAATCTCCGTATAGTTTATAAGAATTTTGATAAAAATTATTGAAATGATTAATGCAAATAAACTGGGGTTATTTCCAGTATAATAAAGATAAAATAGAAGAGTAATTATTGCTATTATCATAAGATAAAGAATTAAAAATGATCTTCGAGATCTTCTAACTTTTATTAAATATTTCTTCTTTTGCATCTTTATTTTTTATCTTTTATCCTTCTCTATTCTTGGATGTTCATGCCCCCTTATTATTCTTTCTTTTAAAATTTCCATCTCTTTTCTTTTTTCTTTTTTATATTCTTCTTTATTATCTTTTGCATTCTTAATTAATTTGGCAGTATATTCTCCTCCTAAAAAATGAGGCAAGATTACATAATTTGCTCCTGCCTCATATAATTCAATTGCATCTTCAATTTGTCTTCCAGTAAGGATAGTTATTGGTTTGGATTTATTTCTTCGCAAAACATCTAAAATTAATTGGTTGGTTTCTTTTTCTGGAATTGTTGAAACAATGACAGAAGCTTTATGAATTCCTATTTCCTCTAAAAATTCAGAATCATCTACATCTCCATATATCGCGTTGATGCCAAATTTCTTAAGATCATTTATAACTTTTGGATTATAATCCACAACTAAAAACTTTTTTGTTATTTTTGAAAATGCTCTTATTATTGAAAAGCCAATCCTGTTATAACCCAAGAGGATATAATCATAATCTTTTTTCGGAATCTCTTTCTCCCTTATATTTTTCCTTTCAAAGATATTTAAAAATATTCGGGATTTTTTATAAAGATATTCTGAATACATAATTAAATAAGTGCAGCCAAATATTGTGAATAAACTTATCAGAGTAATAAAAGAAAGTATTTCCTGAGAAACATGCCCAACTTTTACTCCAAGAGCTACAAAGATTAGGGAGAATTCTCCTATCTGGGCAACAGTCAATCCTGCCATAAAAGAGGTTTTTTTAGAATATTTCATTCTTCCCATTAAGAAAATCACAATGAAAGGATTTCCAATTATAACTAAAAGTGAAAAAATAATTATTGGTAAAATAAGAGAATTAATATTTGTAAAAATCATCTGGCTTCCTAAAATTATAAAAAAAGATATTAAAAAGAAATCCCGAAGAGGTTTTAATTTAGAACTCATTTCATAACTATAAGGTGCAAATGAAAGTAAGATTCCTGCAATTAAAGCTCCGACTTCAATTGAAAAACCCGCATAAAGAAAAAGAATAGACAATCCAAAACCCCATACAATTGAAAATAAAAATAAAAATTCCTGGGACTTTGAAAGAAACTTTTCCAGTTTGGGCAATAAAAAATAACTTATTGGACCCAAAATGGCCATAATTCCCATTCCTTTTAATAGAGTCATTAAAAAGAGTCCCCCAACACCAGAAGACCCTCCATGACCAATAGAAGAAATAACAATCAAAACTAAAATAGCTACAAAATCCTGAACAAGCAAGAATCCCATAGAAATCTTTCCATATAATTTGTCCAATGCACCTTTATCTGATATAATTTTTAAAATAATAATTGTTGAAGAAAAAGTTAATGCAATTGCAATATATATTGAAGTTAAAACAGGGAACCCCAGCAGGATTCCAATAAAATATCCTATTGTGGCAGTGAATATTATCTGGCCGAGACCAGTAATAAATGCGACAGATCCGACTTCTTTTATTACTTTCGGAGACAAATGCAATCCGACGATAAATAACAAAAAAGCAATTCCCATTTCAGAAAAAATATTTAGAGTTTCACTCTCCTGAACTAGATTAAAAACAAAAGGACCAACTAAAATACCTGATAAAATATAACCAATTATCAGGGGCTGTTTGAGCAATCTCATTATTACTGAAACACCTAAAACAACTAAAATTATAATTCCGAATTGAATAAATGGACTGGACATTTTACCTCTTTTATAATTCTTAAATAAAAATAAAGTATAAAAAGGTTTTGAGGTTAAGCAGCTAGTTTAAGCCTTCCAGAATTTGAGCTCTTTTCGAATATCTCTTGTTGACGTCGATATTTTTCAAATTCTTCAAAGAATTTCCTTAAAATAATTGCTGAATCTTCATTTCCTTTTTTTAGCATTTCCAGATGAAAAGCATAATTTTCTAAACTGCTTATTTTAATTGCTGGATTATTCCTATAGTCGCAGAAAAATCTTGATTATTCCTCATATCAATATGCTGTCCAGAATAAAGTTTTCCCAATAATCTCCCCCTTTTTTGCAGGATTCTAAAAATTCTTCAAGTTTTTTAACAGTCCATTCACTTACAGGTTTTTTATTTTTAATGTTTACCAAAGCAGATAAACAGGCATGGTTTAATACTTCATAATATTCAATCATTAACAGATAAGGATGATATTTATAAGAATTGCTATAATTAATTGTTAAGAAAGTTTTTTAAACCAAACTCAAATATTTCTATAATGAGTAAAGCAAAATCAAAAGATTTTCCATTTGTCATTTATTCAATTAAAACACTGAAGAAAAAATGCCAAAAGTAAGAATAAAACTAAACAGCATAGATATTGAAATGCTTAATTCTATTTGTGAATCAATCAGGCAACTCGCGAAAAAATCAGGAATAACAATTAATGGTCCTGTTCCATTACCGACGAAAAAATTAAAGGTTACGACGCGAAAATCTCCTTGTGGCGACGGAACAGCAACATTTGACAGATATGAAATGCGAATTCACAAACGCCTTATTGACTTGCCTGCAAACGACAAGGTCCTGCACAGCATTATGCGGCTTCAGATTCCAAAAAACGTCAACATAAAAATTGAGATGAAGGACTGATGAGATTAATAATTGTTCGTCATGGAGAAACAGAAGAAAATCTAAACGAAATTATTCAAGGACATCTTTCAGGAAAATTAACTGAAAAGGGAATTGAATAGGCAAAAAAATTAGCAGAAAGATTAAGAAATGAAAAAATTGAGGTTATATTTTCAAGTGATTTAGCGAGGACAAAAGATATTGTCAAAGAAATTTTAAATTTTCGTTCTAAAATTCCGGTTTATTTTGTCGAAGAATTAAGAGAGAGATTTCACGGAAATTTTGAGGGTAAAAGAAAAAAAGAAATTGAAGGTTGGGAAACAGAAAAAAATAGAGAAAAAATAATCCTTGATTCTGGTTCTGAAACAATAGAAGAACTTGTTAGAAGAGCACAGAAATTTAAAGAAAAACTTTTGAGAATCTTTTTGGAAAAAATGTTTTGTGGGTAACTTATGGAGGATTTATGTCTGCCCTAAATGCAAGTATCTTCGACGGAGATTGCTTAAAAATTCACAAAGCAAGTTCCCAAAAAAATACAGCAGTAACAATTATAGAATTTGATGAAAATAAAAAACCAAAAATCGTTTTAATAAATTGCACAAAACACCTTGAAGATTAACTAAAAAATCTTAAAAACTTCTTTCCCCAACTTATTTTATGAAACTCCCCGCAATATTTATAACAGCAATAATTTTAATCTTAATTATTGGTGGGATTTACATTTACAATTCAAACAAAATGACACGCGTAAAACTTGAAACAAACCACGGCGAAATTATAATTAATTTATATTCTGACATGCCAATCACAACAGGCAATTTTGAAAATTTAGTAAAGCAAGGAACTTACGACGGAGTTATTTTTCACAGAATTATCGACGGATTTATGATTCAGGGAGGTGACCCAACAGGCACTGGTTATGGAGACCCAAAAATTCCAAATATCCAGGATGAATTCACACATGCAGGCGGAAACAAAAATAACCGCGGAACAATTTCAATGGCAAACGCAGGACCAAATACTGGCTCGTCGCAATTTTTCATAAATTTAGTAGACAATAATTTTCTTGATTCAAAACATCCAGCATTCGGGATGGTTATTGAAGGAATGGATGTCGTCGACAAAATCGCAAAAGTTGAAACAGACGCAAGAGACAAACCAATTGAAGATGTTGTGATTTTAAAGGCGAGTGTTTTGTAAAATGAAAAACCAAATATTTTTTATTCATGGTGGAATGACTTTTAAAAATTATGAAGATTATATTAATTATTTAAAGAATAAATCTATCTCATTAGAAAGTAAAAAATATTGGATTCAAGATGTTGCTGAAAAATTAAAAGAAGTTCAAGTTATAGTTCCTAGGATGCCATTGCAGGAGAATGCAAAATACGACGAGTGGAAAATTTATTTTGAAAGATTTTTTTCTGAATTAAACGACGGCATTATTTTAATTGGTTCTTCCCTTGGAGGGATATTCTTAGCCAAATATTTATCTGAAAATAAATTTCCTAAAAAAATTTTATCAGTTTATTTAACTTGCCCACCTTTTGATGATTCTCTCCCAGGAGATGATTTAGTTGGAGGATTTAAACTCCAATCAGATTTATCTTTAATAGAAAAACAAACAAAAAATCTTTATTTAATGTTTTCTAAAAACGACGATGTTGTTCCTATTTCCCATGCAGAAAAATTCAGAGAGAAGTTGCCGAATTCAAAAATTATAATTTTTGAAAGTAAGAATGGACACTTTCAAATTGAAGAATTTCCTGAACTTATTGAGATGATTAAAAAGGATTTGGAAAAAATTAGATAATTTATAATTAAACCCTTATCTACTCTCAGGAAGTTTTTCAGAATGAACATTTAGTTTTCCTTTTCGCAGACAATCCCAGCAAGTATGAATCCCTTTTTCGTCTTTGACAATTCCTGTGCCTTTGCATTTCTTACATTTTTCTTCTTCCATAAAATCCGAGGATAAATGACTATTTAAGATTAGTTATAATAGAATATCTAAAACCCAAAATATTAAAAACCCTTTATTCTAAATATTAATAATGGAAAAAGATATTGGGAAAATAAAAAAGAACGACCAGTCAAACATTGTAATTCGCATCGACGATTTTGGGGGAAAAACAGGGTTGACGATTCGCGAGTTTGTGACAAGCGACAGATACACTGGATTCACAAAGTCTGGAGTCAGAATTCTTGCAGAAGATTTTCTAAAATTCCGTGAAATGATTAATTCAATTCAGTTAAGTGATATGCAAGACACAGGTGAAAAAATAGAAACTCCAAAAGAACAAAAAACATTGAATAATTCTAAAGAAGATATGCCTGATTATTGAAATTAATTTAAAGAATATTTATAAAATTATTAATTTTTTATAAGAATATAAATTTCATCTTTTTTTCTTACTCTTTGAATTTTTATTCCAATTTCCTGTCCTTTTTTTGCATTTAATACTGGTTTATTATTTATTTCAATTCTTTCAATTTTTGAATTTAAAACTCCTGTTTCATTTCCGATAACTACAATCTCATCACCAATTTTTAAATCTGAAACAAGTTTTATTGCAGCAACTCCAACTTTTGGAAAATAATGGGTGATTTTTCCAACAAAATGCTTACTTTCTTTTGCTGATGAGTGCTCTGTTTTTGAAAAATCATCTGAAGTTGGAACACCTAAATAAAATCCAGAAGAAAAACCCTTGTTATAAACTTTTTTTAATTCTTCAATTTCTTTTT
>CAZEFN010000024.1:0-2701 GCA_964511585.1 Candidatus Woesearchaeota archaeon | reverse complement strand
CTCTTGCTTCTTTATTTGCATCAACATTTGTACTTAATGTTCTTATATAATCATCTACAAATAAATCTTTCTCCCAAATCTCAAAACTAACTTCTTCTCCTACTTCTAATTTTGAATTTTCAATAACAAGCATTATTTGTGTGGTCCCTAATGCAACATCTTTTTCAGTAATATAATTTCCCACGCTGTCTGCCCAGTAAAGTACTGCCTTATCAACGCAATTTCCTCTATAATATATTTTTCCTTCTTCGCAAATTCCAGCACAACATATTTTCAAATCATAATTATCTGCATTTCCAATATGAGCATTTGTTTCATCAGATAAGGAGGACATAGTTATTTCAGCTGGATTACAGTTATTTTCTCTTGAAGTGCATTCTAAATTCCCATAACACACAGATGTTGCATAATTATTTTGCGAGGGAACTTCTGCATGTGCATTTGTCGACGACGATAAACCGAGGACTTTATTTGTTCCAGAGCAAGTATGGGTTCTTGCAAAATCACAACATAAATAATAATCATAATTTGTTTCATTCCATAATTCTCCATGAGCATTTGTTGATGAAGACAATTTCATTACAGTATTATCTGGATTACATGAAGTTGTTATACTGCAAGATTCAGCAGAAATAAATCCTATTAAAAAAATAAATAAAAATAATACACCTATTTTTTTCATATTGTATATACTGATTAGGTTTTATAAATATTTTGGAAATAAGGTTCACAATAAGTTATCTAAACTTTTAATAGATTAACCTTTTACAACAACCAAGGGTTTTAATCTCACAATTTTTTTAGAAATTCCCAATTCATCAACAACCCGCACAACCTCATCAATGTCTTTGTAAACCTGTGGTGCTTCCTGTGCAAGTGAACTCAAACTTCCTGATTTTACTTCAATTCCTTTTGCACCCAATTCTTTTTTAATATTTTCTCCCCGAAGAGTTTTCATTGCCTTGCTTCTCGACGAAACCCTGCCTGCACCATGGACAGTTGAACCAAAAGTAATTTCTTCTGCTTTTTTTGTTCCGACTAATAAATACGACGCTGTTCCCATACTTCCAGGGATAATTACAGGTTGCCCAATTTTTCTATACTTTTCCGGAATTTCTTTTCTTTCAGGACCAAAACTACGCGTCGCACCTTTTCTATGAATGCAAATTGTTTTTTTCTTTCCGTCGACAATATGTTCTTCAAACTTCGCGATGTTGTGGCACACATCGTAGATAACATCAATTTTTATTTCAGGAAAAATAGTTTTCATTTCTTCTCTTATCCAGTGAGTGATTATCTGCTTGTTTGCAAAAGCAAAATTCGCAGCACACGCCATTGCAGAAAAATAATTTTTTCCCAACTCGCTTTTTATCGGAGCATTGATTAATTCTCTGTCTGGCAAATTTCCAAATCCATATTTATCTTCCATTTTTTTAATATAATCACTTGCAACCTGATGCCCCAAACCGCGCGAACCGCAGTGAATCATAATTGTAACATCATCTTTTCCAATCCCAAAAACTTTTGCGATTTTTTCATCAAAAATATCGTCGACAAACTGAACTTCTAAAAAATGATTTCCTGCTCCGAGTGTTCCCAACTGTCCGATTCCTCTTTTAATTGCACGCTCTGAAACTTTTGACGCGTCAGCACCGTTAATGCAACCTTCTTCTTCCATGTGCAAATAATCTTCTTTAACCCCATAACCTTTATCAACAATATATTTTGCACCTTGCTCTAAAAGTTTATTTAATTCTTTTCGAGTAATCTGAAACTTGCTTCCTCTTCCAACTCCTGACGGTATTTTTCTAAAAAGCCCGTCGGCAACTTCTTTTTGTTTTTCTAAAATATCTTTCTTTTTCAAATTTGTCTTTAATAAACGAACCGAGCAGTTTGAGACGACGAAATTATCTGCAATAAAATTATGATTTTCATCATCAATTGTAAAATCATAGACAAAATTATTATAATTCTTCTTTTCAATTTTTTTTATACTGCTCCAGACAAAGCCATCTCCATAACACTTTTGTTCAACAAACTCTTCAAAAGAAGGAAAACAAAATGCTACCCTGCTTCCGCTTTTTCCATACCCTTCATAATAAATTGATTTTTCTATAAAATATTTATTTGCATATTCCGACGATAAATTTTCAATAATCTCATTTTTTGTAAAACCGTCACTCTTCATCTCCCTTGCTTTTCTCATCGTTTCAACCCTATAATCAACTACATTCTGTTTCTGTTTAAGCCAGACAATCGCAGCATTCGCAAGCCTTCTTTTTTTGGAATTATACTCATAATTTATCCTTGAGAAGAATCTGATTAAATTTTTTGTTCCAGAATAAATCATCAGCCGTATTCTTGTTGATTTTCTTCCGTTTACAAAATCCTCTCTCGTTTTTATCAAAATATTATTAACGCCAAATTCTTCAAGCATTGAGGATATTTGATTTGCAAAAACAATTCCATGAGAATTATTTTTTTTATTCAGTGAAAATATTAAACCATATAAATTAAACTGGTGCCCCGTCATCGTCTTAGGTGAACTCAACTCTGCCCCGAACAAACTTGCAAGAAACAATCTTTTATGCCACTTCACTGAATTCATAATCCATTGAGGAATTTCATAATCCTTATTTGCTTTGTTTCCCGTCGGAGTTCCTAATAATTTCAGAAAAATCGCAAATGCCATTGAACTGCT
>CAZEFN010000023.1:0-1894 GCA_964511585.1 Candidatus Woesearchaeota archaeon | reverse complement strand
GAGATTGTGTTTCCGCGAACAGTTCGTCTTAAACGAAGTCCTTTTGGTTTTTTGCAAAGTTGTTTTTTCTTTCCTTCTTTTCGCGGACGTTTTTTCATTGCTTTTCCGTAAGTGAGCAGAACTTTTTTCAATGTTTCTCCTTCAACATTTTCCATTGCAGTGAAACCTGCTTTATCAGATGCTCCGCGGATTTCAAATTCATAACCATTGAGTCCAGAAGAAATTTCTTTTCCTGAAACTTTTTCTCCAATTTTTTTTCCGATCAGGGTTTCTGCTTCTGATTCTAACTTGAAAGTTTTTCCGTCTTTTGTTGCAATATTAATTTTAAACATAAGAATTAATTGGTGAAGTGGTTTTTAAAGTTTGTGAGTTATTTTTTATTTTCAATTACCTCTTTTATTTTCAAGGACATTAAAGATAAAATTAGCATTGTTCCCCCGAAAAATAAAAAAATCGTTTTGAATGGAAAGAACAATAGTATTACTGCGGGCAATGCACTTCCGAGGAAAGAATTCAGTTCAATTGTTGTGTTGTACAGTCCGTAAAACCTGTCTCTTTCTTTTTCACTAATAACATCAAAAAAATAAGCCTCTGTTGTTGATTCAAGCATTGCAATTCCTAATCCAGCAACAACTAAAATCCCTAAAATGAAATATATATTTGGAATAAAAAACACTATGAATGCTGAGAGGCTCAATATTATATATCCTGTAAAAAATATTTTTTTAAAACCCTTTTTTCCTGCAAGTTTTCCAAAATAATATTCTGATAATATCAATGGGATAACAACTGCACCGAGAAAGTAACCTATAATTTTTTCTCCAAGTCCAAGTGTATAAATATATATCGGAATATATATATAAATCAAAGACCACCAGAGATTTATTCCGCCCCCAAGGAAATATGCATGAATTCTTTTTTTGTTTTTGAAATAATTGAAAAATTGTTTTAATGGGTTTTTATCTATTCTTTTATTTTTTCTGTTATCTTTTATATTGAAAATTCTGAATAAAATTGAGTTGATTAAAAAGATTCCTGTAGCAAAAAGAAAGACAGATTTTATTCCAAATTTACTTGCAATGAAACCAGCGACGACAGGTGCGATGAACCATGCTATGTTTATTAGTGTGTAAACTAGTCCGATATTTTTTGAAACCTCGTTGTCTTTTGTTTTGTCTCTAAATATTATTCCAAAGAGGGTTATTTTTAAACTTCCTGTTATTGCAATTACTGTTCCCAGAAAAAGAACAACATAAATTGATGGCAAAAATGCAAAAAGAGCATATGAAATTATATAGACGAGAATTGTTAATCCGTAGAGTTTTGCTTTGTTGCTTTTCTCAACAAGAGGCATGAGAAATATGAACGAGAGTGTTGCAATAATTGTAAAAAAGGATATAATGAATCCAGTATATGCTGGATTTTTGAAAAAAGTATCAATGTAAACTGCCCAGATTGTTACAACTGATGCGATTGCAAAACTTGATATTAAACCAAGTATTCCTAGTTTGTTAATTGCAGAAAGGCGAACACCCCTTATTGTGTGCATTAGAAAATAAGTTTATGAGATTTTTAAATTTATATTTGTGAAAAATTAATCTATTTTATCTTAATTATTTTTTTCTAGAAACTTTTTTCTTTACAGGTTTTTTTGATTTTATATCTTCTTTTAAATGTGCGATTTCCTGAAGAATTTTTGCTATTTGAATCTTGATATTCATTATTTCGCCTTCAATTTTTAGAATATCTGTCTTTACAAGATGGAAAGAATTTTTAACTGAGTGTTTATTTATCATCTTACTTCCATTCTTTTCGTTCTAATTTTGATTTATTTTTTATAAAAATTCTCGCCATTGTTTTTACACCTTTATATTTTTTAATTCTTTCTTCGCAA
>CAZEFN010000022.1:0-2248 GCA_964511585.1 Candidatus Woesearchaeota archaeon | reverse complement strand
AAAATGTTAATTTAATGTATAAAACTTACAAATCGAAAAAAGAGGAAAGAAGAAATGGAAATAATTTTTTTTAAAAAAAATAAAAAAATAAAACTTAAAAAAATAAAACTTAAAGTTAAAAAATGTGGTTTGTTTGGAATGTTTCGCGGATTAATGTTTCGTCTTCGGGAAAATGCCCCTGCACTTTTGCTTTTTAATTTTAAAAAATTTAGAAGGTTAAAAATTCATTCTTTGTTTGTATTTTTTCCATTTATTGCTATTTGGCTCGACGATAAAAATAAGATAACTGAAATCAGAAAAGTTAATCCTTGGGAATTTTGCGTTTTGCCTAAAAAGAAATTCTGCAAATTAGTTGAAATTCCAATTAATAAAAAATATTCAGAAATTGTTTCATTTCTCGTCGGGGATGCGAAACCTAAAAAATTTTGATTTTTTAGAATATGAAAAATCTCTTCGATAAATCAGATTTTCCAAAACATTTAAATAGTAAATAGTTCTTTGTTTTAAAGATTAAATATCATTTCTCTTCGAGAAATGTTGATAAAATAAAAAGGGAGGTGTTAAATGGGAAAAGTTCTTGTTAAAAATGTTATCAAGCGAAAGAGTGGTTATCTTTATTATGTAGACGGAAAAGGAAATGTCTGCGAGGCAAAGATGGCTAGAGGCGGAAAAAAGAAAAAGAAATCAGTGAAAAAAAAGACAGCAAAGAAAAAATCTGCCAAGAAAAAGAGAAGATAATTTTTTTTATTTTTATTTCTTTTTTTTATTTCTTTAATTTTTTTAACTCTTCTTTAACTTTTATTTCATCGCCGGGATTTGTAATGCCCATCCATTTTTCAGGAGTATAGTAGAGTTTCATTTTTATTTTCCACTTTATTTAAAAAATTCAGGAAGTTTTTCTTGGTAATTTCTTGGCAATCTTGCATTAAGGAAAACTGCTCCTCGATTTTCTACCCATTGAAAATAAGGATAAATATCTTCATTTGTCATTTAATGTTTCACAAAAACTTATTTATATTAATTATTATTCTTGATTTATGCCAGTAATCTTAGGAATTGAATCAACTGCCCATACTTTTGGAGTTGCTGTTGTTAAAAATGGAAATGTTTTGTCTAATTGTAAAAGAGTTTTTGTTACAGAAGAGGGCGGGATGATTCCAAATGAAGTTGCGAAATTTCACTGCAATAATAAGAATGAAATTTATTTTGAGGCATTGGATTCAGCGAATATAAAAGAAAATGAAATTGACGCGATTGCTTTTTCACAGGGGCCTGGTTTGGCTCCGTGCTTGCTTGAAGGAATGAAATTTACAAAAGAGTTAGCAACGAAATTAAAAAAACCAATCATTCCGATTAATCATTGTATTGCACATTTGGAAATTGGGAAATTAACTGGAGCAAAAGATTCTGTTATGCTTTATGCGTCTGGAGCAAATACACAAATTATTGCGTACGCGTCAGGAAAATTCAGAATTTTTGGAGAAACTCTTGACATTGGCGTTGGGAATTTTATTGATACTTTTGCACGTTATGCTGGAATTGGTTTTCCTGGCGGGCCTGCAATTCAGAAATTAGCGTCGGAGAGCCGGAATTACATTGAACTTCCTTACAAAGTTAAAGGGATGGATATTGCATTATCAGGAATTTTGACGAATCTAAAACAGAAATTAGAAAGTAAAAAATATTCTCTAGAAGATTTATCTTATTCCCTGCAAGAAACAATTTTTGCAATGCTTGTTGAAACAGCAGAACGGGCCTTGGCTCATACTGGAAAAAAAGAATTGCTTTTAGGAGGGGGAGTTGCATGCAATACGCGATTGCAGGAAATGTGCAGAATAATGTGTAAAGAACGCGGTGCGAAATTTTTCTGTCCTGAAAATCAATTTCTCGTCGACAATGCCGGAATGATTGCTTTTTTAGGGGAAATAATTTTTAAGTCACAATTTTGTAATTTGTCCCACCCACCCACCCACTGCGCCTTCGGCGCAGAAAGCAAAGTTTCTAAAATAAAAAATAAAATGATTTTTTATTCGAGCGAATTAGATAAAATTGATATTAAACCTCGTCAAAGAACAGATGATGTTGATGTTGAGTGGAGATGATTAAATATATGGCTTATTCTTTTTTCTAAATATTTCAGTTCTCTCTTTTTCTCGTTCTTCTGCAAGCCAAATAAAATTTTCTGGAGGAATACCAATTTCTCGTCTAATCTTATTAATGTCTGTATACAAGTCGCTAAGATTTGTAA
>CAZEFN010000021.1:0-4319 GCA_964511585.1 Candidatus Woesearchaeota archaeon | reverse complement strand
CCCCACGGTGAATCCCACTCTTGCTGTCGCACACCTTCTTTCTCTGAAAATTTCCAAAGTGCAAAATCTGTTTTGTTTTTCTTTTCCCCTACGTCAATTCTTTTTCCTGCTTGTAATCCTTCAACATTCAGGCGTGCAAATTTTTCATAACCCCCAAATTTAGAAGTGTCAAAATAAATCCCATCAGAAGTCCTGTAAGTAAGTCCTTTTTCTTCTAATTTTTTAATCAAATCAATTTGTTCTTTAATATGTTCAGTCGCCTTTGGCCAGACATCTGGTTCTGTAAAATTTAATTTTTTTAAATCATCGTGAAAAATATTAAAGTAATATTCTGAAATTTCTTTTGCAGTTTTTCCCTCCTTTTTTGCTGTTTTTTCAATTTTGTCCTCGCCTTCATCAGCATCAGAAGTCAAATGCCCGACGTCAGTAACATTAATTATATGTTTGACATTGTATTTGTTAAACAAAAGAGTTCGCAATAAAATATCTTCAAAAATATAACGCCTTAAATTCCCAATATGCTGATACCAATAAACTGTGGGTCCGCATCCGTAAATACCGACAATCTTTCCAATTGGTTTGAAAATTTCTTTTTTTCTTGTTAAAGTATTATAGAGTTTTAATGGCATAAGCAACTTAAGAAAAAGAAGTTTAAAAAATTATTCAGACAAAATTTCTAGGTCAATATCAACAGGCGTCCCGTAAATTGGTCCACTCTCGCTTCCTTCATATATTTTTATTTCATATCTTATCTGGCAAGGAGGTACTGTTTCAGGGATTTTAAACCTTACAAAAATCGGTTCAGACATCATGCTTCCTGCTGCAAGTTGAATTCCTGTTCTCTCACGTCCAAGAGCAATCATATCTTCTGCATCAGATAATCTCATATTACAACTTGCTTCAACAGCATTAATCTCATAAGAAAACTTTGCCTCTTCTTCTTTAACATTTCTGATTGAAAAACCAAATCCTAAATTATCTTTTCCTTTTTGAATTTTTATTTTTCTCGTCGGAGGATAGACAACAATTTTTTTAGAACTGTCCTCTGTGAATAATTTATTAATTTCATTTTTAACAGCAGTGTCAATACTATCAATATTTTCTGTTGCACTTGTAAAAATCTTGCTTACAAAATAACCTCCAAGAATTAGTACAATTGTTAAAAGGACAATAGTCACCATTGTTCCCATTGTCATTTCCATTTCACCTTTTTTTTGTTGAATCATTTTATTGGGCACTCATTATTTGTTGTTGGATTAAAGGGTATAAATAAATTGCATATACAATTATAAATATTAAACTAAGAACAAAACCAATTATACTTAGGATAATTCCGATTTTCCCCATCTTAATAGGATTTTTCTTTTGTTGAATATAACAAAATGTGAAACTAATTATAGAGATAATTAATCCATACCATCCAATCAAGATAATACTTAAAATACTAAGAGTAAAACCAGAAATTCCTAAATTCTTTGAATCTTCTTTTTCGGCAATTTTTTTCACACTCTTTTTTTCAGCCATATTTGAATTAATTAAATTGTTTTTATAAATGTTTTGCAGAAAAATTTATCAGCATAGATTTCTTTTAATTTTATGAAGATAACAGAAAAGAGGGCAGAAGTGGTTGGAATTTATCTCAGCGACGGATATATCTATACTAAAGATAATAAATGGCAGATTGGTTTTGTTGGAAATCCTAAAACAGATTTAACTCTTTTTGAAAATTTGAAAAAGATAATCAAGGATGAATGGAATAAAGAAGTTAATTTTAAAATTAGAGCAAAAGGATTGAGAATGGTTTTTAGATCAAAAGAAATTAAAGAATTTTTAATTGATTATCTTAAACTGCCTTTTGGAGAGGGTAAATGTGAAAAAATATTTATTCCAAATCAGATTATTGGGAATTGGGATTTAGTGAAATATGTTATTCGTGGATTAGCAGACACCGACGGAACTATTTTTGTTTCTAAAAAGAAAGGTGTTGAAAATTATCCTGCAATTGAGATAACTACTACAAGCAAGATTCTTGCAGAACAATTGAAAGAAATTTTATCAGAAAAAAGTTTTCATGTTGCGAATATTCATAAGTCCAAATCTAAAACAAGTAAAAGAGTTGCTTATCGTATTGCATTATATGGAAGAGAAAATGTCAAAAAATGGGTTAATGAAATTGGTTTTTCTAATAAATATAAGTTAGAAAGAGCAAAAAGTTACATTCAATAGTTTTAAAAAATAAGTAGAATTATATTTTTTGGAAGCACATGATTGAATTCCCACTGCTTTGGGAACGTAGCTCATAGCATAAATGCAGAGCAATGTCCTTAGGGGAACGTAGCTCAGTGGGAGAGCACATGTTTGGTTGAATTTTCGGATTTGCCAATGTGAAACTGAAGATCATGGTGTCCCGGGTTCGAATCCCGGCGTTCCCACTTCTATAAAAAATTCGGGATGAGAACCCGATGGGTTTTGTTCGAAACTGGAATTTCGGACAACGGAGAGCAAAGCGACCCACGACGAGCGACTTCGTGGTAGAAACTATTGTAGTTTTTTCTACCATTGTAGTTTCTTTTTTTCTAAAAAAGAAACCCACTTTCGTGCGAGGTCGGGAGTAAGATTCTGTAAGAATCTGGCAACAAGAAATTAAAAAGGGGCTTTCGCCCCATAAGTCAGGCATAGGCCAGATTCTGTCATTCTCCGTCGATGCGGACAGAATGTGTTGGCATTTCACTAAGCACTTCAAGAGATTGCACCAGTTAGGTTAGCCGTTTCATCAAATCCAACTTATCGTCGTTCCACGCAAGTTTCATTACTCAAAGTTGGCTGTGTCGTTTCTGTTCCAGAGCCATGCCTCACGACATCCAAGTTTTCACAAGGTAACGCTTTCAGCATTTCTGCGTTGGTGTCCGGACCTTCCTCAGAAATCAATTTTGTTATTTCAAAATTTGTTAATTTAATAACTGATTCCCGAAGTCAACTGCCTGACTTACAAAAATATATCTTTGTGACACTTTTTAAAACCTTTGTTCTTTATTCTATTTATGAAAAGATGAAAAATAAATTGGAAAATTCTTATAACCTGTCTTGCAATTGTTTATGCTGTCGCGTTTGCAGGAAGTTTATTTACCGACGCTGATTCTTCGTAGTATGAATCTGTTAAACCAGCAATCACTCCTCCGAATTATATTTTTCCAATTGTCTGGAATATTCTGTTCTTTATGATTGCACTCTCATTTTATTTTGCATGGACAAGTTCAAATAAAAAACAAAAACAGATTGTAACTGTGGTTTTTGCAATAAATTTATTTTTTAATCTTTTATGGAGTATACTTTTTTTTGCAATGCAAAAGCCAAAAATTGCTTTTTTTGAATTAATTCTCCTAGAAATTTCAATAATTTTCATTATAAAAAAAACTTATAGAATAAATAAAAAATCAGGTTATCTTCTTTTCCCTTATGCTTTGTGGGTTGCATTTGCAGGGATATTAAATTATATGATCGCTTTCCAGCAGTTTTTTAAACCAATTATTTCTTCGTAATTATGGAAGAGAATAAAAAAAGACATCTAAGTTCTGATTCAATTTATCTGGATGGCAGGGTTCGTAAAATAATTCAGGACCCGAAGAGAATTGTTAAACAATATGTGAAAGAGGGAATGAAAGTTTTAGATATTGGTTGTGGTCCTGGGTTTTTCTCATTTGAAATGGCGAAGATGGTTGGCCCAGATGGAAAAGTTGTTGCAGCAGATATTCAGCAGGAAATGCTTGACAAATTAAAAGATAAAATAAGCGGCTTGGAATTTGAGAAAAGAATTAAAATCCATAAATGCAAAAAAAATAATATTGATTTAAATGAAAAGTTTGATTTTGTTCTGGCATTTTATGTTGCACATGAAGTTGAAAATATTAATGGTTTTTTTAAAAATCTTTTTCGTTTAATCAAACCCGGAAAAAACCTTTTAATCGCAGAACCTGTTTTTCATGTATCAAAAAATGATTTTGAGGAAATACTTGAAAAAGCAGAAGAAATAGGGTTCAAGATTATTAAAAGACCAAAAGGATTTCTTAGTAGATTTGCACTCTTAAGAAAAGATTTATAATTTGCTTATCCTTTTTTAGATATGAATTCGACTCTTTGGATGTTAATCGTAATTGCAGTTTTATTAATTCTGTTTGGGAGTATTTTTCTTTTTTTAAAAAAGAAAGAAAAACGAAAAGTTGATTATTATTCAATTTTTTTAGTGGGGATAATTTGGGTCGTAATGGGAATTCCTCTTAAAAATTATTTTCTTTCTTCAATAGGAGTTATATTATTAATAA
>CAZEFN010000020.1:0-6065 GCA_964511585.1 Candidatus Woesearchaeota archaeon | reverse complement strand
AGATTCATTTTCAATTTCTTCAAGAGAAAAAACTTCGCCCTTTTTTAATTCTTCAAGGCTTTTTTCAAATTCAATTTCTTCTTCTGGAGTTAATATAGAATCTTCTAAATATTCTTGAATTTTATATACGGCTAATTTTAAATTTTCAACATCTCGGCTTATCTTAATTATATTTGTTTGTTCCATACAAACTTATATTTTTTATTCTTTATATATTTTTCTTAAACACTTTTTCCCGCCATTATTCCTCCAAACGCCGCCGCCGACAATGCACTTGTAACTTTTCCTTCCTCGTCAACAAAGCCCCCAATAAATTGAATTGCTGCTACAACAGCCATTGACCAAAATAATCCGTCAGCAATATGCCCGACAAAATTCGCAGTTCCAGCAGTATCAACCCAACCTTTTTCCAAAAGCCAGTCGCCTGATTTTGAGCCTGTTGGATGTTTTGCAAGTGATTCATAAGCATTTAGTTCATTTTTAAAATTATTATATTCAGCGAATTTGTTTTCATTATTTTTTAATTTATTTATATCAAATTTACCCTCTTTAAAATAATCTTGGTTGTTCTTAATAGAACTTATAGAATCTTTTAAACTTTTAATTTTATTATCAATAGATTTTATAGTATCACTTGAAGAAATAGGAATTAGGAAATTTGTAGTTGCACTAATTTCAGAGGAGAAGATTACAGAGAAGGCAAAAAAGCCCATCATTAAAATAGATATTTGAAAAATTGAAATCACTCTTTTTTTTCTTCATAAATAAAATAAGAATAAAGTGTTTTTAAATATTTCAATACAATTAATCTTCAAGGTAAATTATTTCTGCAGTGCGATTATCTTTCCAGACTTTATTAGTTATTCTTGTATATGCACCATATTCTTTTTTCTCATTTTCTTCTTTTGCTTGTTCATCTATATAATCTCTCCAAAATGCAGGTTGAAGTTCTCTCGGCAATAAATCTAATCCTCCACATCCACTCATTTTTTTCTTTACTCCATTTACATAATTTATCAAGAGATTCTTGCCCATCATTTATCCCTGCAACATTTGGTTTTTCAGCACTACTAACAAATCCCGACGATAAAAACTCAAATCACCGACAGAATTTTTATTATAATCTTCCAACGCCCCTAGAAATTGACAAAAATCAGGGACGCCCCGACCGAGATTCGAACTCGGGTCACCGCCTATCTCCATACACAGAATTTCTGTGTGTGAAAAGTTCCATGAACTTTTTTCAAGAGTGGTTGCGTTGAGACGCTAGATTTCCTCTCTCACCGAGATTTCATCACCTCTCCTTTCTAAAAATATTTGAATTTCTTCATTATTTTTAGTTATGTTTTGAGAGGGCGGCATTCTTGGCCTCTGAACTATCGGGGCTATTAAATTTTATATTCTGATACTTTTAAATTTTTAGAATGACGCACTCTTTGAGAGGGTGAGCAATTTCACGAACTAACCTGTCGCCCTTGATGTGAGTGAGATTGGGAACAGGCATTCTTGGTCTCTTGTTCGAAACCGGAATTTCAGACGAATGAAAACTCACAGAGTTGTTTTGAACTATCGGGCTATTGCTAACTATAAAAATTTAAGAAAAATTATTTTATAAGTTTGTTTATTCAATTAAGAATACCCGATCATTTGGTCTAACTTTGTCAGGAACTTTTATTCCAATATGGTCGCCTGCTTTTGCATTCTTTACGGGTTTTCTTTCAATTTGGATTTCTCCAACTGATGTTTCAAAATCCGTTGTATTTCCTCTTATTCTTACCTTGTCCCCTGCTTTCAGTTTGCCTGAAAGTTTTATAGCAGCGACGCCAACATGGCTAAAATAACTTGACACAGTGCCAATTTCTTTTCCAGCAATTTCTTGTTGGTTTTCTTCCATTTTTAATAAGGAATATAGATTATTTAAATTTGTTGATTAGTAAATTTTTAATACTCCTTTTGAATCATTCTTTAAAGCCCTGTAGTACAGCGGTCAAGTATATCAGACTCTGGATCTGGTGACCCAGGTTCGAATCCTGGCAGGGCTATTAGAATTCTTAGTTTAATAAAATGAGAACCTGAAGGTTTTGTTCGAAACTGAAATTTCGGACAACGGAGAGCGAAGCGACCCACGACGAGCATTTACACGAGTAATCGCATCACAATAAAAAACGAGCGTGGGTGCGAGCACTGGCAGGGCTATTAGCAATATTTTTATACTCCTAATGTTTATTTTTATATGGAAATCGGGTTGATGTTTTTTGTTATCGTGGGTTTAATCGCAGCCATCTGGATACTTATTGAAATAAAAGGACTTAGACATAAATTATTTGCTGTTTTTTTAATTGCTCTGATACTTTTTGGTTATGTTGGTTTAAAAGATAAAGATATTAATTATTGGGGTATTTCTGGTTTGACTTCAGCATCCAAAATTGGTTTATCCTGGTTGGGAGGAGTGTATGATAATTTTAAGTCATTAACTTCTTATGCAGTCAATCAAAATTGGGAATCTTCAGAAGCAGAAGAGAATAGCTCAAAAAAATAAATTGATTTCTTGAAAATATTTAAAAAGTCATATTCATTAGTATATTATGGTTAAAAAAAAGGTGAAGAAAAATTCTACAAGAAATATAAATATTAATAAAAGGAAAAATATTGTGAATAAGAATCTCCTAACGTTCTTTATTTTATTTGCTGTTTCCCTTGTTCTTTATTATTCTACTGGAACAGGAGTATTGAATGATATTTTTTATTTTGCAATGATTCTTTTTGGTTCATTAGTTCTGGCTTTTTTTATTATTTTTTTAGTTATCTTTTTTCTAAGGATTTTAAAAAAGAAATAATTTTTAAGTATAGAGAATTCTAGATTATTAATGCCTCGATAGCTCAGCTTTGGCAGAGCACATCGTTGGTAACGATGAGGTCGCGGGTTCAAGTCCCGCTCGAGGCTTATAAAAAACACTTAATATTTAATTTCCAATTTTTAATCAGATTTTTTTAATTTCTTAAAAATATCCTCTAACCGAATTTCAAAAAGTGCGACAGGCATTTTGATTTTCCAGTTTTTTAAAATTCTCGGATGTATTTCTCCTATTTTTCCAATTAATTTTTCTTCAAGAAAAATGTCAGCACATCTGCCGTCGATAAAATAAGGATGCACTTCTTTTGTTTCTTCTATTTTCATCTCTAAATTTATTGCTTTGAAAAAGGTATTTAAAATCTGTTTTTGTTCAGTAAAATTTCCAGGAGCAATTGCACAGGCAAGATTTTTTCTTTCAATTATTTCCTCGTTTTTTAATTCAAATGTTCTTCCTATTTCAAAAATTTTCTGGGGATATTCACAATCCTTGTTTTCAGAAAGTATCCTCATTAAAATATGTGAAAGATTTTGTCTTAAAATTTTATAATCTGTTTTTGAATTTTCAACTTCAAGAATTGTTTTTGGTTCTGCAATTCCCATATCTTCAAATTGGTCTCTTTTTGTTGTCAGATGATAACTTGATGTTTCTAAAAGTCCGAGCCCTATGAGAATTTCTGAAATTTTTCTCTTGAAAATTTCCTCGCGGGATTCTTCTCCTATCGTCGCTACTTTTGGAATTTCTGGTTCAAAATTTTCATAACCATATGCAATTGCAATATCTTCAATTAAGTCAATTTCGTGAAGAATATCCGTGCGCCAGGCAGGAATTTCCACTTCGCCTTTATTATAATTATATCCCATTTTCTCTAATAATATTTTTACCTGCTTTTCTGTAAGATTTATTCCAAGAGTTTTTTCTGCATTTTCAATTGAAAGTTTCATCTTTTCAGAAGTAAGATCAGGAGTGATTTCTTTTTTACTGTATTTTAATTCCATTTGATACACTTTTCCGCCCATATCTGCCAGACAAGTTACAATTATGTTAAGGCACTTTTTCAGAAGTTCAAAATCAAAACCAGAGCATTCAATAAAAACATCTCTTGTATTGTTTGTTATTTTTCCGGTTAGTTTTGAATTTATTATTGGGGGCATGCTCATTATTTGTTTATCATCGTCGATGAAAATCGGGAAATTTGCTTTTCCTGCAAGAAGATGCGCATAGTCCTTTCCTGTCGGGTGTCTTTGAAGAATTTCCAATCCAGACATTTCTCTTTCTGATTCAAGAGGAATAAATTTTATTTTATCAGGTTCCATTGCTTTGTATGTGATTGGGATCTTTATTTTTTCAAGAGGATAAATACCTATTCCGAATTTTTTTCTTTTTCTTCCGAGAGTTAAATGAAGTTTTTCCTGAATGTCAATTAATTCTCTTATTTTTTCGTCGTCGAATTTTAATCCTTTTACAATTGCACAGGCAGTATAGGGACGGATGTTTTTTACAGAAGAATCAATTATAATTTTGAAATCTTTTTCTGGTTTTTTTAAATTATATTTTTTTAGTCCTTTTTTCTTTCCGAGAAAAGCGAGAAAACTTCTCTTAAACCCCTGATATGAAAGCATGTCCGGGCGGTTTGGAAAAATTTCAAGTTCTATTTCATTATTGTCAAAATTTTCCAACGGAGTTCCGAACATTGCAATTCTATCCTGCATTTTCTCGTCGAGTTTTCCAATTTCTTTTTCAAAAAGTTTTCGTGAAATTTTTATGTTTGCCATTTTATTTTATCCATTGTTTTATTTTTCTTAATTGAGTTAAATTATTTTTATAAAGTTCCCGCAAATCTTTTATTTCATAATAATCCATTAGAGTCCTGTCAAAACCAGGGCCCCATGCAAGAACAGGAATATGTTCTCCTAAAAGAGGAATTGTAACTTCTGGACGAAACATTCCTGCCCCGCCAAGTTCAAGCCAGCATTTTTTTTCAGGGTGCCAGACATTAATTTCTACTGATGGTTCTGTGTAAGGAAAATAAGCAGGATTGAATCTTATTTTTTCAAACCCCATTTTATTAAAAAATTGTTTCAGATAACCTAAAAGATGCCTGAAGTTTGCATTTTTGTCGACGACGATTCCGTCTGTTTGATTAAATTCAAATCCATGCGACCAGTCAACTGTTTCATTTCTGAAACATTTTCCTATATTAAAGAATTTTTGAGGGAGTTTTTGTTTTTTTATTTTTGCAAGTGTTTGGGCAGACAAGCATGTTGTATGGGTCCTTAGAACAAGTTTTTTTGCTTCTTCCTCGCTCCATACATAATTCCAGCCTTTGCTCTTATCAACCCCTTGTTCATGGGATTTTTTTACAGCTTCGACAATTTCTTTTTCTGGAAGAGAAGTTTTTTTGTCAATAAAAAAAGTATCCTGCATTTCACGAACAGGATGGTCTTGTGCTGTGAAAAGTGCGTCGAAATTCCAGAAAGAACTTTGAACAAGATTTCCTTTCATCTCTTTAAAACCCATTTCTGTCCAGATTTTTCTTCCATAATCAATTGCCTGATTTACAAAATGTCTTTTTCCATAAAAAATTTCCGGAACAGGAGAAGTAACATCATACCGACGGAATTTTTTCCCTTTCCATAATTTTTCATCTTTTAAAAGTTCAGGAGTTATCTGTTCTATTAATTCTATATTTTTTAATTTTGATTTTATTAATTCTTTTCCCAACTCTGTTGGTTCAATGGAAATCTCTTTTTTTTCTTTTATTTGTACAATGTCTTTTCGTTTTTGAAGATTTTTCAGGGCGTGAATTTGTTCAGGAGTTAAGGAATTATATTCAATTGGGAGATTGTCTAAAAATAATTCTTCTAATGTTTTTTTTACAAGTTCTTCCTTACTTGCGTTAAGAATTATATTTCCTCTTTTCAACTCAATCAATGCTTTATTTTTCAATACCCCAATTGAAACCTTGAATTCATCATTTGAAAGTTTGCTTTGTTTTTGAGTTTCTTTCAAAGAGATTATTCTTTTCTCGTCGAGAAGATGGAGAAGTCGCCGTTCTGGAAGCCCCTTTTTTTTGTAAAGTGCACCATTTATTCCGAGTTCAATTACCTTTTTTTTATTAGAAATAATATTTATTATTTTTTTGTTTTTAAGATATTCCATTGCACGATTTACATTTATTTTTTTCAGATTCGATTTTTTACAAATGTCATT
>CAZEFN010000019.1:0-1546 GCA_964511585.1 Candidatus Woesearchaeota archaeon | reverse complement strand
AGATTCATTTTCAATTTCTTCAAGAGAAAAAACTTCGCCCTTTTTTAATTCTTCAAGGCTTTTTTCAAATTCAATTTCTTCTTCTGGAGTTAATATAGAATCTTCTAAATATTCTTGAATTTTATATACGGCTAATTTTAATTTTTCAACATCTCGGCTTATCTTAATTATATTTGTTTGTTCCATACAAACTTATATTTTTTATTCTTTAAATAATTTTCTTAAACACTTTTTCCAGCCATTATTCCTCCAAACGACGCTGATGACAATGCACTTGTAACTTTTCCTTCTGTATCAACAAACCCCCCGTAACATTTTCAAAACAGAAAATAATAAAAACTCAGGATATTTTAGTTTAGTATGGAAATTACCAAATTCAATGTTGAAGATTTCATTCAATTAAAAAACAATATAGAACTTATTAAAAATTTGTTAATTATGAAAGATAATGAAGGAGAATTAACTGATTGGGCAAGAAAAGAATTAACAGAGGCGAGATGCGAATCCGACGACGATTTAACTTCTTTAGAAGATTTGAGAATGGAAATCGAAAATGGATTATAAAATAGAATTTAGTTCTAAATCAGGCTTTGTCCGGAATTAAATAAATTTCTAAAATGAAAAAATAAAAAGATAAATTCTTTTCAAACCTTTTTCCATTAAAAACAATGTTTCTTTTGATGTTATAAAACAAAACATTCCAACCCATTTCTCTCTTTTTCATATAACCTAATCTGCTTCGAAGTTTTAGCTGTTGTTTTCTTTTCAGCGACGAGAAAACACTTTCAACTATTACTCTCCGTCGGTAAATTCAATTTCTTCAAACCAGATTTCATTTAGCATCTTCAATTATTTTCTCAATTTGTTTTTTTAAAGTTGGAATATCTTTCCTTAAAATTTCCCAAAGTTTATGGACATTAATCATTTGATAAACATGCGTTAGAAAATTTCTCGTTTCAACAAATGCAACCCAATCAACTTTTGGATAATCTTTTTTTGTTTTCAGAGATATTTTTCTTATATTTTCTCCTATTTCTTCTAATCTTTTACAAATAGCATCCCTCAAAATTGTTGAATTTTTTATATCATTAATTTTTTTATTTTTTATATACTGCCCGATCAATTTTATTGATTCAATAATATTTGATAAATAAAGTAAATCATTCATAAAATTCTTACCTCCTCTTTCAGGGCATTTTTTTTTATCATTGGATGTATAGTCGAATATTCAATTAAATCAACTTTTTTCTTTAAAATTTTTTCCATGAGGATTTTTAATTTCACCAAATCAAGCAAACTAAAATTTTTATTTGTTATTTCAATTAGAAAATCAATATCACTATTCTCTTTATTTTCTCCTCGAGCGTAACTTCCAAAAATTCCCGCTTTCTTAACTTTATTCTTTTTAAGAAGAGGAACTATTTTCTTTTTTATATTTTTTATTTCTTTATTTTCCATAATAAGAATAATATAATTTTCTTTAAATAATTTTCTTAAACACTTTTTCCCGCCATTATTCCTCCAAACGCCGCCGCCGACAATGCAC
>CAZEFN010000018.1:0-4776 GCA_964511585.1 Candidatus Woesearchaeota archaeon | reverse complement strand
CCAACCAAAAGTTTTCTTAACAACATTTTCATAAGCAGTGTAACCATCTGTTGTAATTGTTGTTACATATCCCTCTGTTTTGTATTTTATTTTATTCATCACTTCTCTAATCTCTTTTTGCCCTCGTGATTTAAAGTATTTTGAGCCAACCATATAACGAGTTTTGCAATCAACAGAGTCAATAAACCATTCCTTACTAACTCCTTTCTTTGTTGGATTTGTTCTCCTGTGATATTCCATCTCATCAACTTGAACTTCCTTACCGGAGTTAATTTTCAATTTGCCTGTAAAATTAGAAATCATATCTGAATATTTTACAACCCACTTATAGACAGATTTATGTGATGAATTATAAGGATAAAACGCTTTGAAATGTTCTTGCACTTTCCTTGTTGAAACTCCTCGATAAAATAAGTCAATCGCACAAGTTATTTTCTTTGGATGATTTCTCATTCTAAAGAAACCATCGTCGTATGTAAATCTATAATTGCAATCTTTACACTTATACCTTTGAATTAATTTCCTATTCTCAGTTTTTCTCTTTTCATTCTTCTTAATATGCTTACTTTTGCACCTTGAACAGCAAAGATTTTTATACTTATTATCTTTTATATTATTGGATTTCATTTGTTTAGCGACGGTGAATCCAGAGGGCGAAAGCCCTCTTTATATTTACTTATTAAGTATACTTATAAGATAATACTATTATTTAAATGTTTCGGTTATTAGGTTAACCTAAATAGTAAGGTTTATATAGTTTAATTAATTCTAATCTTTATGGGAATAGCAAAAGTTTTTGGCAAAGAAGAAGTCTATAAATGTGAAAAGTGCGGACATACTTGGATGAAGCGAAGAAATGAAAGACCTCTAATCTGCCCAAAATGTAAAACTGCTAGATGGAATAAATCTAAGAAAACTTAATTTTTTTATGCCTGCCAGCACCTGCTAAGGTAACAAAGAATCTGTCATTTGAGTACCTAAAAATTATGCAAGATTTAGGGTTATGGATTTTGAATGATATTACTTGGGTTAAATCTAATCCTATGCCGAACTTTTTAGGGACGAGATTCACAAATGCAACAGAGACTTTAATTTGGGCAAAGAAACACGAGAAAGCAAAGAATTATACTTTTAATTATCAATTAATGAAACAATTTAATAAAGGAAAACAAATGCGAAGTGATTGGTATATTCCAATCTGCAACGGAGCAGAGAGACTAAAAGACGGCGATGGTAAAAAAGTTCATTCAACACAAAAACCAGAAACACTTTTGAAATATATTATTTTATCGTCGTCAAAAGAAGGAGATTTGATTTTAGACCCATTTGCTGGAACAGGAACAACAGGAGCAGTAGCAAAAAAGAACAATAGAAAATTTATTTTAATTGAACAAGATAAATGTTATTGTGATTGGATTAAGAAAAGATTAAATTAAATTTTTTTGGGAAGATTACCAACCTTTAAATTAACAATACACTTTGCCT
The DNA here is from genome assembly GCA_964511585.1 of Candidatus Woesearchaeota archaeon. Taxonomy (GTDB): domain Archaea; phylum Nanobdellota; class Nanobdellia; order Pacearchaeales; family GW2011-AR1; genus ARS1301. The sequence continues at coordinate 3,291 of CAZEFN010000018.1, read as the reverse complement.
GTCCCTTTCAAATTCATAAATCTTAAAAACCCCTCTCTTTTTCTTTCTAAACTACCATGAAAAATAATGAGGTGATTTTAGTGATGATTGTGGCCTTGTCGTCGGTGTTTATTTTTATTTTAGTTTTTGGAATAATTTTTATTGGATTTTATTTTTATTTTTTTTCGAGTTTTTTAGAATTTCATGGATGGTGGATTGTTCTTTGTTTTGGATATGCTGTTTATTCTCTTTGGGGGGATAATTTGCAAAAGTTAAAATGGGTTGAGGATAATGTGAAATTTGTCGAGGCAAAAGATAGAAGAATTGATTTTTGGAATTAGTATTTTATGTTTTTTATAATTTCTTTTTGCTTAGTTCTTTTTCTTTTTGCTTGACTTTGTCTTCAAGTTTTAGTTTTTCAATTAATTCTTTATATCTATTTCGGATTGTAACTTCTGTTATGCCTGCAATATCTGCAACCTCTCTTTGAGTTTTTTTCTCGTCATTCATTAATGCAGCGACGTAAAGTGCAGCTGCTGCAATTCCTGCTGGGCCACGACCTGATGTGAGTTCAACTTCTTCTGCTTTTTTTAAGACCTTTAGCGCATCGTTTTGAGTTTTTGGTGATAGACGGAGGACAGATGAGAATCTTGAAATATAATCTTTTGGAGAACTTTGTTTTACTTTTATCCCAAGCTTTCGAATTATGAACCTGTATGTTCTTCCGATTTCTTTTCTTTCAACATCCGACGCTGTTGCCATTTCGTCAAGAGTCCTTGGTATGTTGTATGAACGGCATGCAGCATAAAGGCACGCGGCGATTACTGATTCCATGCTTCGCCCCCTAACCAACCCTCTTTGTAAAACATAATTATAAATTCTTGATGCTTCGTCTCTGACAACATTTGGGAGATTTAGGTAAGAGGATATGACTCTTAATTCAGCCATTGCAAGGCGCAGATTTCTTTCAATAGAAGTTGAAACTCTTTCCTGCCATTTTTTTAGACGAAGGAATTTTCTTGTCTGCCCAGGTTCAAGTTTATAAATATCTGAAAGTTCTCCAACATTTGTTGTAAGTCCTTTGTCAAATTTTTGTATCGAAATTGGTGCACCCCCTCTGCCTTTTTTTTCTGATTTGTCAAATTTCCCTGCAAGGTCCATACCAGTATCAACCATCTTTTCCTCGACGACAAGACCACAATCATTGCAGATTATTTCCCCAAGGTGTGAATCATAAGTGAGATTTATGCTTTCGCATTCAGGACATTTTTTTATTCCAGTCATTTTAGAATTTAACCGTAAGATTTATAAAAGAATTTCTTTTATAAAGTTTTCTCTTTTTATTGTTATGAAATAATGGTGAAAATTATTCAATTAGAATTCCATTAACACATCCATCTTGTGAAGGGCGATTTATTATTCTTGCCTTTCCTAGCTCTGTTTCTATAATTGTCCCTTTTGTGAGAATATTTTGTCTTGCTAAAAATCTGTTTGAAGGCGTTTCAATAACATTTTTGATTTTTGATTTTTGAATTTTATTTCCTTTTTTGATATTGGCTTGATTTGTGTTTAACAATACAGTTTTTTTATTTCCTCCAAGAACTTTTTTTGTTTTTTTGTTTTCTTCACCGATTTTTACAATTCTTTTTTGACCTATGTGTTCGTATGTTTTTTTCTTTCTGCTTTTTATATATTTCTTCCCGGTTATTTTTCTTTTTCTTTTCATAAAGATATTCGAAGAAATTGCTTTAAATAGTTTTTTATTGATGGTTTATTATTAATTTTTAATTACGAAATCTTTATAAAATAGTCGCGACAGAATTATTTATGGTTAATGGAATTGAACGCCCTTTGGACTTGCTGAATAATTCCAAGGGTAAGGAAGTTTTAGTGCATTTGAAAAGCGGAAAGCAATTTGTTGGGACATTATTGGCTTTTGATATCCATCCAAATTTGGTTTTGGATAATACAAAAGAAATGGAAGATGGTGAAATTAAAAGGAACATTGGTTTGACTTTTTTGAGGGGAGACGTGATTGTTTTTATATCTCCTGCTTCTACTTCACTTAAATAGCGTTGTTTTAGTTTTCGCAATTCATTATTTTTTCTAGTTGGAACTCGGAAAACATTTAAACTCTTTTTCTTTTATTTATTATGGTATCGAAGATAAAAGTTACTTTCCTTGGAACATCTGCACAAATTCCAACTGCAAGGAGAAATCATACAGCAATTTTGCTTAGTTGGGATAAGGAAAATATCTTGATAGATTGTGGAGAGGGAACGCAGAGGCAGTTTCGCAGGGCAAGATTGAATCCTTGCAAGGTAAATAGAATTTTAATTACTCATAAACATGGAGACCATATTTTTGGTTTGCCGGGTTTGATTTCAACTTTTGAACATAGTGGGTATAATAAGACACTTTATATTTATGGACCAAAAGGAATAAAAAAATTTCTTGAAAATTTTTTAGGGTTGAATTATGTTAAACAGAGTTTTGAAATAAAAATTGAAGAAGTGTCTGGAAAATTTTTTGAGACAGAGAATTTTTATATTGAAGCAGAAAAAATGGAGCACGGCATTCCCACAAATGCTTATTCTTTTGTAAAAAAAGGGCAGATTAGGATTGACAAGAAAAAATTAAAAAAATCAAATTTACCATCGGGAATATTACTTAAAAAATTAAAACAAGGAAAAGATATTGTTTATGAAGGAAAAAAATATTTAGCAAAGAATTTGACTTATAAAGAAGAGGATAAAAAAATTTCTTTTGTTTTAGATACGCTGATGAATAAAAAAATTGTTCCCTTTGCAAAAAATTCTGATTTGTTAATTTGCGAGTCGAATTTTGACGATGAGTTAAAAGATATGGCAAAAGAACATTTGCACTTGACTGCAAAACAGGCAGGAGAAATTGCGAAAAAATCAAATTCAAAAAAATTAATTCTTACGCATATTAGTCAGAGATATGAAAAAGAAAAAAATAAACTTTTTGATGAAGCTAAGAAGATTTTTAAGAATGTGGTTTTGGCTGAGGATTTTGATAGTTTTGAGATATAGTTTTTCTCGTCGAAGAATTTATTTTTGTGCATTTAAACCTTAGTGAACAAAATCGTGGCGGAGCGAGGTGAATTAAGAAAAAAAATTACTGCGAGAAATTTTTCAGAATAATAAAATTTCACTTTGTTCAATTTTAAGTGGCCCCGAAGGGATTTTGCTCCTGACCTCGCTCGGCTTTATGGATTATTGCCTACCACGAAATCACTCGACCCTCGAATAAAATAAACTTCCTGAATTTACGTGACTCCAAATTCTT